>NZ_CP017768.1:2287500-2515817 GCF_002813695.1 Methanobacterium subterraneum
TACATATTTTAATGATCCAAATGAATTTGATTTATATGATCCTAATGCCTATAACAGTCTAACTATAGCTGATTGTCTCAAACACACCAGTGGATTGCCTGCTGCTGAAGGAGATCCAGAAGTGTTTACTTTCAACAACAGTTATTTTCATATGCTTTATAATCAGCGTTTTGTACTTAATACCAGTGCATTGGGTACTACTCATCAGTATAACAATGTAATGTATGCATTGGGTGGTTGTAGTGCTGCTATTGCCAACAACAAAGCGTGGGGAGATCTAATTAAAGAAGAACTTTTAAACCCCTTGGGGATGAATACATCAACTACTAATCTCTCTGATTTCTTGAGCTCACCCAACCATGCAACCCATTACATTACCTACTATAATGATAGCGGATCCATCATTAGAACCCCTTCATATCCTCCTGCTTTAGATGAAATTGGGCCGGCAGGTAGTATGGGTGCTTCAATTAATCAGTTAGTAAATTGGCTTAATTTCCAATTAGCTGGCACCGGAATGTTTAACGGCAAGAGAATTCTTTCTGAAAATAATTTAGATGCAACCAGAACTGGATATGTATACACCGATAATAAAAATGATACCATGTATGGATATGGATGGGATATTGATAAAACCCATATATCCCACGCAGGAACCATACCCTCTTCCAAAGCTTTCATAAATTTCTACCCATCTACGGGAGTAGGTATAGCAATATTAACTAATGAAGGGAGTATGGGGGATGCTTTCCGGATGAGTGTATATAAAAAATTAATAGATTTAATGAATGGTGATGAAACCTCTGATTTCTGGCCTATTTTCTACAATACCTATAAACCAATATACGATCCAGCTCCAGATAACCCCACCGGGCCAGGAGACCTTAACAATTATGTAGGTGTGTATTTGAATGATTTTTATGGGAATATTACCATTAAACTGGAAAATGACGTCCTGATTAGTTATTATGGTTGTAACAAACAGCCATACAATTTAAATCATTGGAATGACACTACATTCGCCGTGAGAAGTAATGGTGACTTATTAAATTTCGAAAACCTTACGGATAGTAAATATCAACAGTTAATAACTTATGTAGCGCCGGATTATACTGTGATACCAACTAACGTAACAAACACATTCAATCGTACTGAATAACACCGGAACGTTGTTAAATCTACTAATTATGTAAGGCGCGGGACTTGAGATCCCGTGGAGCATGGCTGTCGGGGTTCAAATCCCTGTCCCGGCGTACTATAAACTTTATTCTAAATCCTATTTTTAAGAATGTTACTTTGTTTCCAATTTGTTGCGTTCGTTAACCAAGCAGAAGAGTTTTATCAAGGCATATATTCTGATGATAAAGATTTACACATTTTTAAACTAAGAAACGATGGATCCAATGATCATTGTCAGCTGGATAACCGTTCACGTGGAACACAGGTAATGTTTGACTGGTTAGATAATATTTTTGATTATAATGATGATTTTGTGAGGGGTATTATCTGAAATTAAACTGTTCCCCACTCACCGATCATTTAAATGTTGTTTTCAATCCCGATTGCACTAGTGTCTCTGATACGATTATATTATATATAAGTAATTAATTATTATAAATCATCAGATGTATTATTTGGAATGATTTTTTAAAGGTGAAAAAATGGCATATAAATGCGGACAAAAACCCGGAATAGGACGTTATATTTGTTTAAATTGTGGGGAAGATTTAAAACTCGATGATAATACTGATACACTGCCTCCCTGTGCAAAATGCAAGAAGTGTGAATTTAAAAAAGGTTAAAAAAATCAAATTCATTATTGCTTTACTTGGATACTATTTTAAGGTGCTTTTACTTAATCTAACCCTTCTTTTAATTGGTTTTAGGACCTGAGACTTATCGAAAAATTATATTATAAATTGTGATTATAGGATAATATCAATTAACAATGGATCACATGACATTTTATGTCAATATGGGCTTTAAATAAGATTTAAGGGGAGGGATATATGAATACTCGTAATATTCTTATTTTAATAGTGGTAGTGCTCGTGATTCTCGTTGGAGTTGTTGGATACATGCTAATGCAGTCGTTTAACAATGTTACTCCCAACATAACCAACAACACCACCCAGGTTACTATAAATAAGAATCAAACTAACCAGACTCAGTCCAATTTCATATCTGCATCCAAAGCCAAATCAATCGCATCCCAGTACTTAAATTCCAATTCCAAGTTCCAGACTCTTGGAGCCGGCACTCCTGTCCTGAAAGGAAGCGTGTATTACGTGCCAATGGTGGTGGAAATTGAGGGGCAGCATGCTAAAGACACGGTGTTGGGTAATGTTAAGGTAGATGCTAAAACCGGCACGGTACTGGGAACAGAAATCTGGGATATTACAACTGGTGAACCCATAAATGAACCGCCATAATACCTATGAAGATAGATTACTGACTTTCCATTTATAGTGTGAAAATAGCTCAATATAATTCGGAACTAGCCAGTTACCCTTCTTTATAATTAAGAAGCTCCGGAAGTTCATTAAATAACCAATCAGCGGTTTCTAAATAAATACCACAATAGAAATAGAATGCTAGCAAAACAGATGCCAAAGTAAAGCATAAAAAGATAGTTCTATCCAATGATTAAAATCGATAATAAATCTGTATTTAAGATGTTAAATATGTAAAAAAGAAAATTAGAGATTCATATCCCATGCAACAGAATATTTCATACTTAGAGTTAATATATATAATATATCTTAAAGTGGGGGATGTAATATGATTGAAGTATATGGAGCTGAGGATTCAGAGGGAAATAGCCCATTATACATATCTTTTGATGGTAGAATTTTGGAGATTATCTTACGAAGTGGAATGCACACTGAATTGGCAAGATATCCCATAAACTGGTTGAAAAAGATGGAAATAGAAGATAATGGTGATAAGGGGCGGACTTTAAAATATACTATGAAATTTCAAGCACCAGTGGGGTTTTTCACCTTTGTAAGTGGTGGTGAAAATCTTGGTGAACTGGTAGATGCGGTTAATTCTGCAATAAATCCATTTTAAAAACTAAAATTCCATTAAAATTCAGGGAATTATGTCCTAAGTAACCATGGGTGCTTATAATAATTGGGTTAGCATCTGGTGGGATGATAAAATCTTTTTACAAACTTAAATCTTTAATTTTTTTAATCACCGTACTGGCAACTTTTGTTTTCCTACCACCTTTATACCGGAAGTCACATTTATCACCACCTTCAGCAAGGGTCTGTGTCCTTTCCAGCCCTAAATTCCCACATTTGCTCATTATTATATCCATAGCACACAGGTATGGTATGAATTCATCAGCGCCATGTTTATGGAAGAATTTTTGTATTCCACATTCCGTAAAATAGGTGCCAAAATCAAATTCTTCATTTCCCTCAATGAACTCATAAACCCAATCACCAGGATATCTCTTTTTAAGAGATTCATCTGCAGCTCTTTTTATGTAAAAAATATACTTAGGGTGGGTCATGGGAGGAATTAACTCCCTATTTTTACTCAAGTATTCTTCTTCGGCCTGGTAAGCCAGTTTCCCAATCTCTTCAAGTGGCAGGGTATGATGTTTCAGGACTTTATAAAGTGCCAGATTCTGTGCTGCAGAAACAAGATCAAAGGTTAAAGAATTACCATCCCCTCCAATATAGGGTATTTCTTCAAAAATAGATTCATATTCTTCCTTAATTTCTCCAATTACTTTATTTTTAAATTCTGCACCGTATTTATCTTCCATTAAAATACCTACCCTATTACAGAATTCATTAAATTGGGTGAAAAACTCTGATTTCTTATATTCATAGTAATCCCTTTCTCCAACCATTAAAATTGCCTCCAATTAACCCTACGTTTGTTAAGTTGTCTAAAACGATTTTTATTACATTCCCTCTTCTATTATTCTATCCCGGTCAGTAACCTTAGAATAATTAATTGGATCTTGCTTTGAACTGGAGTAATTACCAATATGGAGGGCGTGGATTATTCCCAAGGAATGATTTTAAATTAATTAATTCTTCATTTTTAAAAGCCCAACTCTCATATTTAAGGATTTATCCGTGTTTCTGGATTCATTCAGTTCAAACTCGTTCACATTCGGTTTTAAGATTGTTCAGGGCGGAATAAAGAGATTTTTCCAGCATTTCCTCTAACTGGTCGTGCATTGCAGAACTCATCAGACCATCCCATGATTCCTCAGTTCGAACAACGGTTTTATCATCAACCACCTGGATATCCCAGACATGGATGGCATTAATTCCCATTATTTTACCGGTCCAGGCAAGGGTATGGGGCGGGTCCACATCCTGAATTAAAGATGTGATTTTAGCCGGCCCTGCTTTCCACAGGAATTGTGTACCGGGTCTAAACTCACCCTGGAGTCGGGCGCTCTTCACATCAGGATTCCACCGGGGCCAGGACTCAATATCAGCAATAATATTCCACACAGTCTCTGGATCTGCGTCAATTTCAATTTCAGCCTTAACCAGAACCGGAGCTTCATCATTGACACTAACCATTTTCATCACCATTAACATATTTGATTTATGAAATATTAAAAAACTACGAATAAATCAAAAATTTATAATATTCTAATTTTTAATGGTGAAGATATCAATCAATGCCTCATTAACTATTCAGTTCCCATCTTTGGCATCCTTATTACTTATAAATCCAAATAAAGGGCATGAACTATTACTTATAAATTCAAAGAATGGCATAAAATATAAAAAGGGGTTTCACATGACTGATCAAGAGAGAAAAACTTTCAGCTGGTTTAGATGGTCTTTAATTATAGTTTTTTTAATTGTTAACATTCTCCTGATTTTCACCTATAAAGATCCTAACTTGCTGGCCATAGATTCTTTCCTGGTGACTGCTATTCTCTTTATTCTTGCAGTATTACATGGAAACGAACGCTATGGGAAAAAAAATATCCTGATATTTTTCTTCATCACCTGGGCAGTTAGCTTCTCTTTTGAAAACCTTAGCATAGCCACGGGCTTCCCATTTGGATTTTATCACTATTCCCCTTCATTAGGATTGTTAAACGTCCCGTTAATAATCATATTCGCCTATTTTGCCATAGGGTACTTATCATGGGTGTTGTCACACGTATTAACCGGCCAATACCATAAAAAACTTGAGGGAAAACAAATATTCCTAGTGCCATTCATTGCTTCATTCATCATGGTAATGTGGGATTTAAGTGTTGATCCAATTTCATCCACTTTACAGGGTCTATGGGTATGGACCGATCCTGGGGCTTACTTTGGGGTCCCCATCTCCAACTTCTTTGGCTGGTTCCTGGTGGTATACCTGTTTTTCCAGATATTCGCCCTCTACCTTTCAAAATACGACTCTCTGAATGCGAAAATAGCTTCTAAACTTTCTAATAAACATTACTGGGCTGAAGCAGTAACAGTTTATGGTATAACAGGTCTAGGGACCATACTATCCATTTTTTACCAGTACAATGACATCACAGTTTCCATGGCTCTCATAACGGTTTTTACCATGGTATTCGTGGCCATACTGGCCTTGGTTAACATTTTAAATAATCCAGAATTACATTAAAAAGAGTGAGTTGTAAATGGATGTTATTTTTAGTTGGTAAGTAAGAGAATGGACTTTTAGAATAAATAATTAGGTTCATAATTTTAGTTATATCGTACTAAGTAGGATTTAGTTCAACTTCCACATCAACTTTTGATTCAAGATTATCAATGTTAACTCCTAATGTGGTAAAAACATCCCAAACTTCATATAATGCGATTTGTATTAATTCTACCTTTAATTCTTCATTATTTTTAGATATTATATGCTTAAGTAATCTTCTATCAGCATATTCTGCGAATATTTTAATGTTTCCTTCCAGTTCAGTATCCAAAAACACCAGTACATTAACCCATTCAATTTTAGGATGGGACAAAGCCGATGTTTCAATGCTGTTTATTAATTTTTCTTCAATTTTTTCAATATCCTCCTCAATTAGGGGGCTATCAAAGCTTTCTAAAATGTAATCAATATCATCCTCATGAACGTCCTTAATATTGTACTTTTCCAGTAGTTCGGTTCTATCAACAGTTTCTAATTCTCCATTCTTCTCATAATCGTTTTGAGGGTCAAAAATATTATAAAGTTCATCGTGGTTGCTTGGCAACGAATCCTCATATTTATCTTCCTTATAAGGTCTATTTTCTTCAAATAGTTTTTTAATCTCCTTATTTTCCATTAAATCTTTATTTTTTTCAGGTAATTCTTTTATTATAATTTCTTCATGAGGATCTTCAATTTCCGGGTTGGTGGTGTTTTGTTTTTGTCTTTGTTTGTATTTTTGTCGGAGTTGTTCTTTTTCTTGTTTTTCTTGTTTTTGTGCTTGTTCTATGAGGGCTTGTTTTTTCGGGTTGTTGGTGGGTTGTGTGGTGTTTTGTTTTTGTCTTTGTTTGTATTTTTGTCGGAGTTGTTCTTTTTCTTGTTTTTCTTGTTTTTGTGCTTGTTCTATGAGGGCTTGTTTTTCCTGGTCGATTGTTATGGTGTATTTTTGGTTTTGAAGCTCTTTAATTCTTTGTTTGTATTTCTTCCTAATCCGTTCTACTTCTTTCTTTTCCTCCTCCATTGCTTCTTTGAGTAGAACCTCTAACTGTACAGTACTCATCTTTAACCTTCCCCTTTTAATTCCCATTTGAGTTTGCAGATGATTTTAAGAGCTTTAAACATAAAAATCTGAATTGTATCTGGTTATATGATTATCAATATACATTATTAATATTACTGAAACGCTCTATAAACCTTTGGATTTCTATTTCATTCCCTTATTTTATTTATTTATCAATAATAATGTCTAATGACAATATTGTGCTCCCTTTGGATTTTTTTCTCTGGTAAAAAGTTTTGAAGTTAGTTAAAAAAAAATGAGTACATTGATCCAGGGATTCTTGTCTCCGGCCATGTTGACTTATATCGAACCCTATCTTGATGTGATCTACATCGGGAGGGGCGGTATAATAGATAGGGTGTTGACAAGTCACATGGCCTGTGATCAAGCACTTATATCTTGGAGTTCACCTCCTTTTTACTTGACAGGTTATAATAACTCAAGGAGGGGATAAATGATTTTTCCAAATTAACACCCAGATCACACCCTAATTTCACCAGAACTCTTCATTAAACCGGAAAAATTATTTTACTTATCTTCCTATAAATTACTTATACAATAAAATAGGGGAGGTTAGGGTCTATGGGCATAAAAAAGGATTTTGGCCGGTACTGGATTGCCGGATTGATATTTGCCATAATTGCCGGAGTCATACAATGGATTACAGGTTATTATGGTGTTTTTGTAACGTTATATTTCGAGTCTAACTTTTTCTGGGGATTAATCACCGGTCTGATAGGGGTTACTTTATTCATATTCGTGCCCTGGGGTTACGGCCGTCTTACAGAATGGATATACATTACTTTCATTGAAAAAAAGTAAACTTGAAAGAAAAAAGGGTTTCAGGGGGAAGATTTTTTCTTCTGCCATGGTTTTTTAAATCCCAGATATATGAGAACTGCACAGATCACCAGTCCAACAATAGCTGGTGCGAAGATGGATGTTCCTGATTCACCACCGAATACCACTCCCCAGATCATTTTGGCCACTGCAATCAGAACAATCACTGCCAATCCCATGAGAATGTTTCTTTTCCAGAAGGCAGCACCCAAGACTATGAATGATAAAGGTACCAGGAGTGCCACGAGTATTTTGGCAAATCCCCATTCACCAGTCAAGTAATCCAGTTCCATCTCCAGGAACTGTGCCTCTTGGGGACCAACCACTGCTGGTGCTGGGAACCAGAACATACTGGTTGCCAGTAAAAAGATGGTGATGGAAATACCCGCCCAACTTTTTTTATAGGCAAAGTAACAGAAAGGAACCAGGAATAATGGTCTAACGTACCAGCTTAGGAGGTTCTGGTGTCGTGCGAAGGCCCATTTTAGAAATTCAGTGTTAGTCAGTGCCAGGATAATGGCCAAAGTTAAAATCCCAAAAATCAGAGCTATACTTTTATCATGTTTCATTATATCAAGTTTTTCCATTTAATACCCCTCCGATTATTTTCCAAGACCATTTTTCATGAATTCAACATAGTTATTCAGGTTTTCAACCATCATATTCAGATGGAAATCTTCTTCTTCATGGAATATGTCATCAAAATTCATTAATAAATGAGTCAAAACTTTCACTGTGAAATCCTCTGAAAATCGTGGATTTAACTCACCATTTTCCCTGGCTTTTTTAACTACTTCACCCATCATGGATTGGGTGCTAAAGTTGAGCTTGCTCTTGGCATTATTGTAGATTTTATTTCCCCTTTCCCTAACGAACATCATGCTGAGTCGGTGATATTGGGGGAAACTGGATGCAAATTCCATCCCTATCTGGGCTTGGATTTTGAACTCTTCAAAAATATCATTAGCCTTTTGTCCACGGGGGATTTCTTTTCTATGATTATTAATGAACTTCCATTTTGCTTTATTAGCAGTTTCAAGCAGAAATAGGTAAAGTGACTCTTTATCCTGGAAGTGATAATAGAAAGTTCCCTTACTGATGCCTGCATTTTTGATTATGGTATTTAAAGAGGCATTCTCATAGTTCTTCAAGGTGAATTCATCCAGTGCAGCTTCCAGGAGTTCATTTTTCCTCGCAAATGTTTTTTTCTTCAATTGAATCCCCCTCATGTTTTTAGGTCAGTTAATTTATTAGGGAACACCTCCCTTATAAACCATGTGGTCTAGACTGGTGGTCTATATTTTTAAAATAGGTTTCACAAACCTTAATGTTTTTAAAATATTTTAGGTGGAGCTTATCACCAAAGACATGTCAATTGAAGATTAATAAAAGGATTAATACTTGTAATTCAAAAATAAAGACTTTAAAGTGTTTTAAGGATTAGTCATTAAAAATCAATATTAACTAAAAATAGAGAAATTATACTATTTGAAACACTTAAAATCCGGGGAAAGGGTACTCAGAAACCTCCACTGCCTCTTCATGTAATCTATTTCTCCTTTCAAATTACTTTCATATCTATCTAAAATATTTACTGGATTAACATGCTTATTAAAATCATATTCAACTTTAATGGCCTCTGCTGCAGCATAGCCACTGGCCAGGGCAATGGATACTCCCTCACCCATTGGATTTAAAAGATTAGCAGCATCACCTGCCAAAAGCACCCGCCCCTTTCCCAGATCCACCCTAAAATCAGGAGTGATATGGGGCATTAAACCCACTTCATCCTTCTCCTCTGATAATATCCGGGCATTATGGTGTGTTTTAAGATATGAAACGAATTTAGAATGATAATATCTCATAAGGGAAGCATCTTTAACTGCCACACCAATGATCAGGTATTCATCCTTCACATTGAACCAGGCATCGTACTGTGAAAGTTTAGGATCTAGAAAAGCATGGAAAAAACCACTATCCAGATCAATACTACCCTTACAAAAAATCTGGTAAGTGATTATGTAATTAGAGGGTGTTTTTAGAAGACCCCTTCTGATCCTGCTGGATGCACCATCCCCGGCAATCACAAATCTGGCCTTTTCCTGGAAAAATTCCATTCTACCATTAAAACCACCCTCTTTTTCAGCAGACCTCCTGGCGAAATTAACCGTTACATGGTCTTCTTTCTCTTCACAACTTAGAGCTGAAGTCAGTGTTTTGAGGGTGCAACCTGCATCTTCTGCCTTAAGACACATCCACCGATCGAACTTATTTCTCCATATATTGTAACCTTCACTTTCAAACCAGTACTCCTTCCCATCTGCGCTGTTTAATATAATCCCCTTATTAATGGGGGGATATGAGAAAACATCTGCAGGTATCTTCCCAAATTCTTTTTCAACCATCTGGATTGATTTGGGTATGAGGATGCCTGAACATGACTTTTCCCGGGGTAAACTCATCTTTTCAGTTAATAAAACTTCATAACTGTATTCAGCCAACTTTTTAGCAGCAATACAACCAGCAGGTCCTGCTCCGATAATTATGACGTCGTACAAATTGAATTTCTCCTCTTCTTAATTTTAGGAGGCTTATGTCTATATATTCTAGTATTTATTTCACTATTAAGAAGGTTTATCCCTTAAATCCACTTTACTGAGGGGGAGTTAATAATTTTCAGTTAACTGGGTGAATCTCTTTTAGATGAATAAAAAAAATATGTCCACTGGTAAGTATTATCTTCAGTTTGTCTTATTTGAATCTTAATTGGAAAGATCCATAAAATATTTTCAAGAATAATCCCCTCTACCCTTATTTTATCCATCGAACCACAAAGATATATATCCCCATCTACAAATTAATAATGTTGAATCTAATTTTACCATTTTATGTCTTGCCCAGTTTATGGTAACTCTGATATTCATAACAGCTACCCTTAATCGGAGTTTAATCATTTAAAATAAATTATTGGGGTTTTAAGATTTAAACCTCTTAGTCGAATGTTTTTAGATTTTTACGGAGAAAAAGATGAATTCTGATATTGAAAAATCAAAAGGTGTGGATCAGCGTATCTCCATGGTCACTGGAGAACCTAAGAAGGCAATCAGGGTGCTGGCTATCCCTATGATCATTTCCATGTTCCTGATCATGGCTTACAACCTGGCAGACAGTATATGGGTAGCGGGCCTTGGCCCAAATGCCCTGGCAGCATTAGGTTTCATTAACCCATTATTTATGATAGTCATAGGTTTAGGTAATGGTCTGGGTGCAGGAGCAACGTCATTAATCGCCCGATGCATAGGGGCCGGTAGTAAAGAAGGTGCAGATAACGCAGCAATGCATTCTCTAATCCTAACTCTGGCAGTATCAGCAGTTTTCACAGTTATATTGCTATTATTCCTACCAAACATACTTCTACTCATGGGTGCTGGTGTCACGGTGGGTCTGGCCACGGAGTACGGGCAGATCGTATTCGGAGGTCTAATCCTCTTCATATTCTCCAATGTAGCTTCAGGGATACTGCGGGCAGAGGGGGATGTAAACCGTCCCATGTACGCCATTGCAGCCACTGCCATCCTTAACATATTCCTAGATCCCATATTCATCTATTACCTGGGATGGGGAGTTAGTGGAGCAGCCTGGGCCACCATAATTTCCAGCAGCATTGCCTGCGGATTACTGGTCTACTGGTTACTCCTTAAAAGGGATACTTATGTCTCTTTCTCAAGGGAGGATTTCAAAGCAAGTTGGAATGTGGTTAAAAATATTTTAATGGTAGCCTTTCCAGCTAGTGTTGAATCACTGGTCATGTCTATCCTGGGCGTTATCCTGAATCTTATACTGGTTATAACTGGTGGAGCAGAGGCCGTGGCAGTCTACACTGCTGGCTGGAGGGTGGTGATGATGGCCATGATACCACCAATAGGTATCGGAACTGCAGCCATCACTGTTGGTGGGGCTGCATACGGTGCCCGGAACTATGAAAACCTATCCACTGCCCTGAGTTATTCAGCCAAGTTAGGGGTGGGAATAGCAGTGATCACTGGTTTATTATCCTACGTATTTGCCGGGAACATAGCCACTATATTCACCTACTCCCCGGAAAGCGCTTTCATGGCCCCATCCATTGCTGCCTTCCTGCAGGTGATGTTCCTATTCTACCTCACCGTTCCCCTGGGAATCACTGCCAGTTCAATCTTCCAGGCAATGGGAAAAGGCTTCACATCTTTGATACTCACCATAGTCAGAGAAGTGGCTTTTGTTGCTTTCTTCGCCTACCTATTCGCCTTCACAATGGGATTCGGATCCTCAGGTGTTTGGTGGGGAATAGTAGTTGGTGGGGGGCTGGGATGTGCAGTGGCCTATGTATGGGCCACCATATACATCAGACGCCTTAAAAAGAATTATTAGGTGGTATAAAGGAATATTTTGATAAAATTTCAAAATCATTTATATTCCTTTTTTAGATTACGGTAATTTTTAACTAGGAAAAAGCATCATGATGAAGATAGTATCTTTGAACTAAAAAAAGAAAAGGATTAATATAATTTATTTCTTTTTATTCCAGTTTTTTATGGCAGAGCCACCAGTCATAACAGGCAAATGCACCGGATTTTGCTTGTGCCAATCGTTCTTTTGATGTTTTAACATCTCTTGCTGGGGGTATAATCACATGATCATCCATTAACTCATTGTTAGGCCAGTTTGCTGGCATGGCTACATTGTTCTTATCCGCAGTCTGCATGGCCTCAACCACCCTCAGGATCTCATCCATGTTTCTTCCTAATTCCTGGGGATAGTAAAGGATGATTCGTATTTTACCCTGATCATCCACCACAAAAACTGCCCTTACAGTGTTGGTTCCTTTTCCAGGATGTATAAGGCCTAATTTCTCAGCTACAGCTCCGGTATCAGCAATTACCGGGAATTCGATTTCGATGTTGAGGTTTTCATGGATCCATTCTTCCCATTTTATATGGGCAAAAACCTGGTCCACACTCATACCAATAAGTTCACAGTTCAAGTCTCTGAATTGGTCGTATCTTTTCTGGAAAGCATAGAATTCGGTGGTACAAACTGGGGTAAAATCAGCTGGATGGCTGAAAAGAACAAACCATTTTCCTGAAAAGTCTTTTGGCAGTTCCATCATTCCATTGGTTGTTTCCACAGTCATTTCCGGGAAATAGTCTCCTAAAAGTGGCATTCCTTTCTTTTTTTCATTTTCCATAATATCACTCCAGTTATTATTTATGTTTAACATGTTATTTGGTTCTTTAGAAAACAGAACTGTTCGGAAAAGATAATCCAGTGTTTTTAAATTCATTCCATAGGTTAATAGGATAATCATCAATAATAACTAGTGGTGAACCTATAGAAGTATTGAAAACTCTCTCCAGGGTATATGTGGAAGATTAGGGGAACAACTTGATTTTATGAAAAAGTAGTTTATGAGACCCCAATGCTGGATGTGGGTTTGGAACTAACACAGATTGAATTGAGCTACTCAGCCATTGGGATAGGGAATAGCTCAGTATTCAAGGTAATGGATAAATAATTCAATTCTTTAACCTCTGCCCTTATCAAAGAAGTGCTATTCGTATCATTATCCACCTACTTATTCGCCTTCACACTGGGATTCGGGTCCTCTGGTGTTTGGTGGGGAATAGTAGTTGGTGGGGGGCTGGGATGTGCAGTGGCCTATGTATGGGCCACCATATACATCAGACGCCTTAAAAAGAATTATTAAATTCTTTTTTTTATTTTTTAGCATATCTCATTATGAATTAAATCATAAAATAGACTAACTAATACTACTAATATGAAATATTCAAATAATCCTTTTCTTCTAGTTTTAACGGGCTAGACTAACATTTTTCAATCTTAAAAAGACCATACAATCTCTATGGATGATAAAAGTGGGGAGAGTCGTATAAATAATAAATTAGTATCCATAATGATTTATGTTATGTCGTAATATTAATATTAGATATTGTTCCGTTAACTACCAAAACCTTCAATACAATTTTCACAAAACCTTTCTTTATTATAAGGTTTTAAACTACTTTTCATTATTAACGGATAAAAACAGAGAAGAATTATTCTATCAATTGTAAAAGGAGGTGAAAATATGGACAGAAACCATATAATACTCACTATTTTGTTACTTTTTGGCTTTTTGATATCTATACAAGCCGTATATTCAGCGGAGATAATTATTGGTCCCACTGATAGTATCCAGACTGCAATTGACACTGCTAATCCACAGGATACAATCATTCTCAACAACGGAACCTACAACGATAGCAGTATCCAAGTAAATAAAGAATTAACACTGAAAAGTGTCACAGAAAACCCGGATGATGTAATCATCGATGCTCAACAGAATGGCAGAGTAATTGAAGTACTATCTGGAGTCAACAATGTAAAAATACAGGGTTTGACCATTTCCAATGGATATTTTGACGGAACATGGAACGGAGATGGGGCTGGTATTTCCAACAAAGGCGGAACAATAACCCAACCTACCCAGATAATCAACTGTAAATTCACCAACAACAACGCCACTGGTGAGGGTGGAGCTATCTACAATAGGGGTGTTTTGACCATCACTAACTGTACACTCACCAACAACACCGCAGATGGAAATGGTGGTGGAATATCCAACCGAGGTAATTTGACCATTACCGGTAGTGTCATTCAGCAGAACACTGCTCCCTCCATGGGTGGGGGAATATATAACTTGGATACCATGACCATTACTAGTTGTACCATCCAACAAAACCAGGCTAGTGGTGGTGGGGGAATACTCAATGATGGTGACTTAACCGTTACTGGTAGCACCATTCAACAAAATCAAGGTGATAATGGTGGGGGAATTAACAACTTTGATACTTTAACCATTACTGCTAGTGTTATTGGGCAGAACACTGCCCCTTATGGTGGGGGAATAGCCAACTGGAATACTCTAAATATCGTGGGGAGTATTATCCAGGAGAACACCGCAGAATTTTTTGGAGGAGGATTACATAACCTTCAAGGCACGGCAAACATCACCGATACCACCTTCCAACTCAACAACGCAGGTAGTGGTGGAGGGATGTGCAACTGGGATACGTTAACCATTACCAGTAGCACCATCAAGCAAAATAACGCCACCAGTGGTGGGGGAATCTTCAATGATCATCTGCAAGATGTTTATGGTATAGTGGATGCGAATTTTAACCGTATCGTTGCCAACACACCTAAGGCCATACAGAGTGATAGTGGTACTGTGAATGCGGAGTATAACTGGTGGGGTTCTAACAACCCAAATTTCAACGCTCTAATCACCGGAGATGTGGATTATATTTCATGGTTGGTCATGACTTACAGTGCCAATTCAAGGGTGATCTCCCTGGGCGGACTATCTACCCTTACTGCAGATTTCAGATATGATTCTAATGGGGTATTTCACGATCCTGCAGCCGGACACTTGCCTGATGAAACACCGGTGACCTTCACTACTAATCTGGGTAATGTGGGTAGTAAATCAATAGTTACAGGAACCATCAATGGAATAGCAACTGCAATACTGCGTGGAAACGAAGCAGCAGGTGAAGCTTTGACCTCGGCCCGCCTTGACAACCAAACTTTAACTGCTACCGTAACCATTACACCAACTGCCAGAGCAGCCAGCTCAAGTACAAAAACCATCGGAATGCAGAGCACGGGAATACAACTTGCAGGAATAGGGCTAGCCATCCTATTAGTAAGTGCCGGGTTAATCCTACCCAAAAGAAAATAATAGGGAGTTAAAAACTCTCTCTTCTCTATTTTTTCTATTTCTTTTATATAAATGACTATAAAATATCTACCAATATAAACTTAATTAAAACCCATTTCAGGGGTTTATTCGGGTTAATTTAACAGGATTGGAACTAATGAGGTCTTTTATTCTTAAAATAGTAATCGGGTAGTGTTTTTAGGGGTGGAGGATTATTTTTTAAGGGAAGATTAACAATAAGAATAAGTGAGTGATTAAATGAGAATATTGAAAACACTTTCCAGGGTTTATGTTGAAGATTTAGATGAGCACCTGGATTTTTATGAAAAACTCCTGGGAATGAAGGTGGAGATGAGGATTCCAATGCCGGATGTGGGTCTGGAATTAGCACAGATTGATGATATCCTGATTATAGCTGGTTTAGAACAGGCCTTGCAACCATTTAAAAGGACTCAGGCTACATTCATGGTGGATTCTGTGGAGGAGTATGAAGCATTCCTGGTAAATAATGGATCAGAAATTGTTAGAGGTCCTCAGAAAGTCCCCACCGGTGTTAACATGACCGTCAAACACTTGGATGGCTCTATTTTCGAATACGTCCAGCATAACTTAGAATAGTATTTACCAAATAATTTTAACTTATTTTCTTTCTGGTCTTTCCCTTCTAATTTCCATACAGTTTTCAGGATGGGAAATTGGCTCGAAACCCACCTTCCCATAAACACTATGGGCATCTTCGGTAACCAGCATCCAGATATAAACATCCTCAAGTTCCTTATGGGAAAGAATGTAATTCAACATTTTCTGACCAATCCCTTTCTTACGATGGTCCTCATGAATATAAACATCTAGAATAAACGCGAATCTTGTTTTATCAGAAACAACCCGGGAGTAACCAATTTGGATTCCATCTAGAAATACACCCACAACCAGGGAAGAATTATATGCTCCCCTTTCAACCTCATCAATTTTAATTCCCGGACTCCAATCAGCCTTGCTCAGCATATCAGTTACTTTTTCAAAATCCATTTCCTCTATTCCATCTTTAATAACGATTCGGTCCATAAAAATTCCTTCATCTTTAAGTTTTTTCAGGATTTAACCATCAATATATTCTGGAAAAGGGATCCCAACTGGGGTCTTCCTTCCAGTCATACTCAATTTCAATGCTCTGCCTTTTGGCCACATCGTATCCCAACTGGTCAGCAACAAATCCCAGGGCCATATCCATACCGGCACTGACACCGGAACTGGTATAAATATTCCCATCTCGAACCCAGCGAGCTTCACGAACCCATTTAACCTCTGGAAAATGCTCAGTCCACGCAAATGCCCTTTTATTAGTGGTTGCTTTCTTGCCATCCAACAAACCAGTTTTGGCCAGGAGTATGGAGCCGGTGCAAATTGTTAGGATGTATTCGGCATTAATTGAAAAATTTTTCAGATGTTTCAGGAAGATCTCATCACTAACTAGTTCCCGGGTGCCAATTCCCCCGGGGATCATTAAAATATAATTCTCTAAATTTATTTGGGATAATGGTCTGGTGTGAACCGGCACATCCTGGCTGCTTTTAATAATTCCTCCTTCCATGGAATATAAATTCACATGAAACTCTTCATTTAACCTGCCCAGGATTTCAACCGGGCCAAAAACATCCAGGGTTTCAAATCCATTAAAGAGGATGGTTACTACTTGGTACATGTTAATCCATCTATTATTCAGTTAATTATAATGTTATCCCATTTCAGGCACGTGATCTACGGGAGAAACGTTCACTAAGTGAAAGAAACGCATCAAAAAGTGGTACCAGGATGGTTTTACCAATCTTCACCCGGTACTGGAATCCAAATCCACCTAGTTCCTTGGAAACACCCTCTAAAAGTGCGGGTATTTCCAGTTTCTGGGGGCAGGCACGTACACATTTACCACAACCATTACAAAGTCCTGCATGGGATTCGTTACCGCTGAAAACACCTCCCAGTCGTGTCAGGTAGGTGAAGGATGTGCCACTGGTTTTGAACATGTATTTGTGGTTGTAGATCTCGAAACATGACGGTATGTCCACCCCCACAGGGCAGGGCATGCAGTAACCACAGGAGGTACAGTTGATCTTCATGAGATCATGGTAAACCTCTTTAACTTCATAATATAGTTTCAACTCATCACTGGTGAGAGTGCCAGGCAGGGCTTCTTCAGCTACTTGTAAGTTCTCTTGCACCTCTTGTAATTCACCCATCCCTGAAACCACACAGGTAACTTCGGGATGATCTAAAACCCATCTCAAGGCCCACTCTGCAGGACTTCTTTCAACTGGGGCTTTATCCCATATCTTCTGGGCTTCTTCTGGCACATCTGCCAGAATACCTCCTTTTAAGGGTTCCATAATGATCACAGTCACGCCCTGGGAGTGTGCGTACTCTAATCCTTCAGTTCCTGCCTGGGTTTTCTCATCCAAGTAGTTGTACTGGATAAGGCAGGCATCCCAGGGGTGGGCATCCACAATACATTGGAAGGCATCGCCGTTATCGTGGAATGAGAATCCAATGTTCTTGATAATGCCATTTGACTTTTTTTCTTCTAAAAATTCCAGGACTCCTATCTCTTTAAGGCGCTGGAAACTTCCCTTTCCCAGGCTATGGATAAGGTAATAGTCAATGTAATCAGTTTGAAGTTTTTCCAGCTGTTTTTCCAGGTATTTCTCCATGTCATCATATTTTTTAACAGACCAGGAGGGCATCTTGGTGCAGAGTAAGACCTTCTCCCGGTATCCGTCTTTAAGGATTTCCCCCAGGAATGATTCACTGGATCCTCCGTGGTAGGGGAATGCAGTGTCAATGAAGTTAACACCATGATCTATAGCATAATATATTTGTTTTTTAGCCTTTTCTCTGTCAATCATCCCGTTTTTGGTGGGCAGACGCATGGCTCCGAAGCCCAGTGCCGAGATTTTCTCACCATTTTTTTCATTTTTCCTGTACTGCATTTTAATACCTCTACTAGATTGACCTGTCAGTCGAATATTTTTACTAAAAAAATACGATTATTTGGATATTCCGTCCCAGAACAGTTCAAAAGAAAGTTCAATATTCTCCTGGTTCATTCTTTCCGGGTTTTTCTCAAAATGGGTTATGGTGTTGAGTACATTGCCCCAGAAATAGTCCATTAGGAGTTCATCATACATCTGTTTAATTTCCCCTTCTCTAAATCCCTTCTTATAAACTTCAAGGAGGTCCACGAATTTTTCCTCAATTCTCCCCTTGGTGAAGGAGGTTATATAAGGGGAACAGTGGAATGTCATTATGAAATTAAATTTATAGGGGTCTTCAATCCCAAAATTCACAAAGTTGAGCCACAGAGACTTAACATTTTCTTTAAATGATTTATCCTCATCATAATCTCCTTCAGCTGCTTCTAGGATGCTTTCCTTAGAGTAGATGTAGAGACGGTCAATGAGATCTTCCTTGGTCTTGAAGTAGTGGAAAAGTGTACCGGTGGCCACTCCTGCAGTTTTTGCGATCTCGGCAGTGGAAGTACCGTGAAATCCCTTTTCTACAAATAGTGGAAGGGATGTATCCAGTATTTTTTGTTCTTTTTCCTTCAATTTCTACGCATCCTGAAAGTTTAATTAATCTATTTAATAGACTGATTAGTCGGTTTAGTATTTAAAGTTTTCTTATACTGTTCATATGTAAGCATGTCGGCATGTGGTGTGGAACTTGTAAATAGCGGGATGATGATCAAAAATTGACATGGCCTAAGGGGGATTATAGGGATTAAAACTATTAAGAATAAAGTTTAGAGGAATAGTTACATTCTAAACTTATAGGTGCCATAATGATTTCACATATTAAAAAGATGTATTCATCAACTATATTCCCCCTTTTACTACTTCTAACCATTTTATCCCTGGGAGTTTTAACTCCCATTATAACCATGGTGATTTTCGGGGCTATTTTAGCATACTACGTTCGTTTTATTGCCAGGAAAATCAAACCATACGTTAAATATGATACTTTAGCAGTGGTTCTGGGAATGATCATACTGGCCATCCCCATTGCTCTACTCCTGTACTTCACCATAATCCAGCTTTTAAGCATTTCTGGTGCCCTTTTAGGATCCCTGCAGCAGGCCACTGCTGATAACTCCACCATGAACCTAAACTCCATTAATGACGCTGTGCAGAATCTGGGTCTATCACCATCAGTCTCGGGGAACATTGCTGATGCCATAAAATCCGGCATATTACAGCTTTTATCAGCTATAACCAATTCAATAATCACCATAGCCAGTTCCATCCCGGCATTAGCTGCACAAATTCTCATATTAATCTTTTCAATCTTTTATTTTGCCAGGGATGGAGGTAAAATAGTTCGCTATATAAAAGACGTTGTCCCGGATAAAGACAAAGATTTCTACCGGGAAGTCATCAAGGGTGCCGATGATGTTTTAAAAAGCATCATAGTAGGTAACATCATCCCTGCCGCTATACTGGGCCTCCTATCTGGAGTGGTTTACTACTTCTTGGGTTACCCCTACGTAATCCTTCTGGCCATCGTCAGTGGAATAGCAATGTTCATCCCCATCATCGGTCCCTGGATAGTTTACGGGGTTATTGGACTTTTCAGCATCCTAACTGGAAACACAGCGCAGGGGGTGCTGCTGATCTTCTTCGGCTGGATAATAGAAACCACCACTGACTTCTACATCCGCCCACGAATATCAGTCCGGTACTCCGAAGTCCATCCACTGGTCTTCCTACTGGGATTCATCTACGGAGCAGTGACCATGGGCATTCCCGGTTTATTCATAGGGCCATTGATACTGGGAATAACCTATGCAGCCTATAAGGTGTACCGGCAGGAAAGGGTGAAGTCCAAGGCACAGGATAAAAAAGCTTAATTAAAATAACACAAGAAAACCCTCCTAAAACATTTATCAGGATATTTAAAGGATATAATTTATAAAAATCCTTAAATTAATTGATTAACTTGGGATACCCATGGAATCCGATGGTATTAAAAGGCTGAAAGAAGTCCTGAGAAGTAGAAATTGCACTGTGGAAAAGCATTCCAGTGTCATGGAGATAACTTTCCCCAAAAGTGAGGATGCGGACTGGTTTGAAAAGGTATTTGAAGATTACCAGCGAGAATCTGCGGTGAGCTGCTTGATGTCCATGCGACCCCGTGGTGAGAATGCAAAACATAAATTCGTGTTCAATGTCCAGGATCTGGGAAAATTCATAGCTTTACTGGAACAGTCTTAGAATCTTTACCGGAACAATCCTAGAATCAATTTTTTTCAGATTTTACAGTTATTGGGTTAAATTCCAGTAAAAAAATATAAAAAAAAGTATTTGATTAATCCCGGAAACCTTAGATTATTTCCCCATTTATGGAAATTGTGTAATCCTTGATTATTATGTTTTTCTGGGC
The DNA here is from genome assembly GCF_002813695.1 of Methanobacterium subterraneum. Classification (NCBI taxonomy): domain Archaea; kingdom Methanobacteriati; phylum Methanobacteriota; class Methanobacteria; order Methanobacteriales; family Methanobacteriaceae; genus Methanobacterium; species Methanobacterium subterraneum. The sequence continues at coordinate 2,308,233 of NZ_CP017768.1, forward strand.
TTTTTCAAGAGCCCTTTTAACGATTACTTCAATACCAGAACAGCAGGGTACTTCCATATGGACGATGGTAATGGATTTGATATTCTGACTGGTGAAGATCTCACTTAACTTATCCACGTATTCGTCAATGGTATGGTCCAGTTTGGGGCAGAGAATTATCAAGATTTTGTCCTTTAAGAACCTCTGATGGAAATTGGCATAGGCAAAGGGCACACAATCCGCGGCAATGAGAAGATCCGCATTTTTAAGGTAAGGGGCATTGGGGTTTAAAAGCTGGAGTTGCACTGGCCAGTTACCCAGCTCTGCACTTAAAATCTGGGGAGAACCACCAATTCCTCCTTTCGGTTCAGGAACCTGCATTGCAGAACCTGGGCAACCACAGGCCAGGGGAGCATCCTCCTCATAATCCGGTACTTCCATGTTTTTTTCCTTTAAAAAGCTAATGGCCTCTTCCAGATATTTTGTCTGACCATGCTCATGCAGATGTTTCAGGTGGGCTTTGGTAACGTTGGGTCCTGCTTTTACAATATTTTCCATAACCCTGTGTTCATCGTAGGGTTCAGCTTCCCTTCTTTCAACCTCTATAGCTCCCTCCGGGCAATCTCCTATACAGGCACCCAGCCCATCACAGAACAGGTCACTGATGAGATGGGCCTTCCCATCAATTACCTGGAGTGCACCCTCGGGGCAACCGGTGACACATATTCCACAACCATTACATTTTTCCTCATTGATCCGGATAACATCTCTTTTCATAATAAACCCTCTTTTGTTCATATTGTTATTTTTTAATCTAAATCATACCTAATGGAAATCGTTGATCCACGGTCAGGTCATCTATGGGGATCATTTTGAATTTTCTCATGAAGGGTTAAGTTATGTTAAGTTATTATATGTGACATGGGGTTGAAATACATTCCCTCCGGTGAATATTGATCATTTGGGCTATATGGAATACTTTATTTAGGCGACTTTTGGGTCATGAATAAAATTTCTGAAAATTATTTCTTGTTGAGATTTTCTTCGACTCTAAAAATAACTATCTTTTCCACCAGATCGAAGGGCACTGGTTTATCAATGGGGAACTGTACCGATCCTTTCCCACATTTATAGGCTGAAAGTTCCTCTTTAAACGTTTCAATCCCTGAAGGTGTGGGATAAAATCCAATATGGTTCTCATACGCTGCAAAATGCACCAGATTACCATTAAGCTTGAAGGTTGGCATACCATAACTAATGGTCTCCTCAGCTTCCGGTGCTGCTTCCCGGATAACCTTCCTTATCTTCCCCAAAATATCCTGAACATTTTCCGGGAAGGTGGCAATGTATTCATCTATTGTATGGAACTGTTTTTTTGATGCGGACATATAAATAACCCCTTTTCAATTATTTTTATGAATATATGTTTAAACATTTTTTCTGAATTTTTCTATTATCATTTTTTAAGTCCATTTCAATCATCAAAAATTATTGAAAAGTAGATGTTTATGGGATGGTATTTCTATAAAAAAAATTATTTCACTTCGTTAAACTGTACTATTACGAAGTAACCCTAGTTCATGGTTAGAAAATCCAGAAATTACCTCACCCAACCCTATCCCTATTCTACCAAACCATAATAATTAGAGAAAACAATGAATAATATAACAATTTAGATCCGGATTTTCAGGAGGGAATGAAGGTAAAAAGCGATTACCATATATTCAGGGAGATATTCGAGAAATCTCCTGTGGGGATGCTCCTCTTTGACAGGGAAGGTACAATGGTGGATGCCAATCAGTCGGCATTGGAGATAATGGGAATCACCACCCCGGAAAACCCCCCAAAGATTAACCTATTCCACAATCCAATAATTCCCTGTAAAAAGGAAGAATTAGTTGGGAATGGTGTTATTAACTTCCAAAATCAATTAGATTTTGAAAAAATCAGTGATTTTCAGGATATAAATAAAACTCCTCCTCCCATAACTGAAGGTATTGAAGGAACCATCTCAATCATTAGTTCCGGTTATCTGGTTCAGATTCATCAGTCAAAGTCTAAAGATGAATCTTGCGAACTTTTAATAAGTGGAGAGAAGTACAAAAACTTTTTTGAGGATGATATCACCGGGGATTTCATTGCCACACCACAGGGTGAGATAATTGAATGTAACCCTGCCTTTGCGGAGATATACAATTTCCCTAACCGTGAACAGGCCCTTAAATCAAATATTTCCACTTTCAACCCTGAGGACTGGGAAACTCTTAATAAACGTCTTAAACATGAGTACAAAATAAAGGGACATCAAACCACCCACCAAAGACCAGATGGGGAAAAAATCCACGTGGTCAGTAATTTAGTGGGTATCTACCATGATTCGGAACTGGTCCAGGTTAAGGGTTATGTTTTTGATGATACTGAACGTAAAGAAGCTGAAGAAGCTTTGAAACGTAGTGAGGAGAAATATCATCGTTTGTTTGATGAGGATTTAACTGGGGATTTCATTGCCAATGTTGATGGGGAAATATTGGAGTGTAACCCTGCTTTTGCTGATATTTATGGTTGGGACACTGTTGAAAAGGCACTGAAATGGAATATATCCGAGTCCAATCCATTCGACTGGCCTTACATGGTCACCCGCCTTAGAAGTGAAGGTAAGATCAGGGGATTTCAAAGCTGGCAGCGCAGGCAAGATTTCATGAGGATCCACGTTGTTGCCAACCTGGTGGGAATCTTCAATGATTCAGATGAACTTATACAGGTTAAAGGATATGTGTTCGATGACACTGAACGTAAACAGGCTGAAGAAAAACTTGAAAGCGGGCAACGTCGCCTAACCATGATCTTAGGCAGTATCCGGGATGGATTCGTGTCACTGGATAACTTCTGGAACTTTATTTATGTGAATCCCTGTGCTGCAGAATATTTGGATATTGATGCCGATGATCTGATGGGTCAAAATCTATGGGAAAGATTTCCAGAACTAGCAGGAACCATCCATGAGACCCACTTTAGAAGAGCAATGAATGAACAGGAAATACAGTACTTTGAAGCTCCGGGAATGCTAAGAACTGGAAAATGTTTAGATATTAGTGTTTATCCATCAACAGAAGGAATATCCATTTATTGGAGAAATAAAAGAAGATCAGACCTATAAATAATAAAAAGTCTCATTGATAATAAAATCTTTAAGTTAATGTTAAATGCGTCTTTTACTGCATTCCTTAAAGGTGATCTTGAATAGAGTTCCATCATCCTGTTTCCGGTCAACTGTTCCTCCTAACTGGGTTGCTAATTTATTCACGAACCACATACTCAGTGTGCTGGAATTTTTGGAATCAAAATGCTCTGGAAAAACTGGAGCATTATCATAAACGGTCATTAAAAAAAATTCACCTTCATCAGTGATTTTCACTGCTATTCTGTTCTTTTGTTCTATAGAACTATCATATCCACCCATTTCAGACTCTTCAGTTAGGCTTTTACTGGTGTTATTTCCTGATTTAGTCGGAATACTGTTGTTGGAGTAATCCTTAGCTATAGTATTGGTGTCCTCTTCAGATTCTACAGTTAGAATGCTCCGTTTTATTGAATCGGCTACCAGTTCATTCACTATGAGTCCGCAGGGAATAGCAGTATTTATGTCCAGTTGAATCCCTTCAATATCCACATCAACCTGGAAGGGTTTATAAGCATATTGCCTCTCCAGATCCGATATTAGGCTTTTGATGAACTCTCCAAAATCAATATTTAAAAGATCACGGTACTGGTAGAGTTTCTCATGAATGGCGGGTATTGATCGAGTGTAGTTCTTTATTTCCCTAAATAGTTCCCTTGATTTTTCATCTTCCAAATAGTATGATTGGAAATTAATCATGGAATGTATGATCTGCAGATCATTTTGCACGCGATGCTGAACTTCCCTGAGGAGGATCTCATTTTCTCCCCTGATCTTCATGAACTCTTCCTGTAAATGTATCTGTTTGGTCACATCTTCAAAGGACTCTACCGCCCCAATAACATTGCCTTTAAGATTTTTAATAGCATCCACAGTAAAATGTAGCCATTTTCCATTTTCACCCATTTTAGGGAAGAAAGATATGGCTTCACAGGAATTCCCTAAAGTTTTGGAATCACATTCACCCTGATACCTCAACACAAACTTTGATCGGTTGTTGGTTATGGAATACCATTTAGGAATGTCTTCCAGACGACCATCTACCATAAAATCAGCCATGCATGGTCTCTGGTTATCGTAAAATACTTTCCATTGTTTATTGGTTCCCATTATTTTTTCAGCATTTATTTTACTTAACTTTTCCAGTGCCCGGTTCCAGTAGATAACCTCATGGTCCCTATTAATAGCAAATTTAGGGACTGGTGAAACGCGCATTATTTCCTTTAAATCAATACCACTTTTATCTAATAATTCTTCTAATTTTTTCCGCTTCGATTTTTCACTGTTTTCAGAATTATCTGAACTCTTGGTGGGCAATAAAATCTTTTTAAACATATTCCCAAACCCCCTTTTTTTTAACCCCATTATCAAAAAAATAAACAAATAGGGTAGATTTTTAGATTTACCCTTTTTTTATCCCAATGCTGGTTTTGCAAGGGGAGTCAGTAGGATTATAATGGTAAGTATAATTCCAATCACTACCAGCGGAACCCCTGCTTTAAGTATCTCTTTAATTTTCACGTACCCTGTTCCGTAAGCCATGGCCACTGTTGGGTCGGCCATGGGGAGCATGAAGGATAGTGAACAGGCTATTGCTACAGGCACGGCGTAGGTTCCCACGGGTTGTCCCTGGGCTGCGGCCAGTGTAACTGATAATGGGATTAATATTGCAGAAAGTGCAATGTTAGACATTACCTGGGTTATACAGACTGCAATTATCATCAAAACAACCGTAATAAGGATGGTTGAAGGATTACTCCCGAGAAGAGCAACAATATCAGTTATAAGCCAATTTGCAGCTCCAGTTTGGAGTAATGCAGCTCCGAGGCTTAATGCTCCTCCGAAGAAGACAATTAATCCCCAGTCAACACCATTCTGCGCATCTTTCCAATCAATTACTTTAAATATGAAGAAGAGCACAGCGCCGATTAAAGCAATGGAATAACTGTTTAAACCGGTTATGCCGGTGGTGATCCATAAACTAATGGTGAATAGTAATATAACTAATGATTTTTTTTCTACCATTGTCATGGGGCCTAATGATTCCATTTTATCGGTTATGGTTTTTGTACCGCCTACTATTCCCTCAACTTCTGGTTTGAACAATCGTCCCAGCAGTTTCCAGATGATTATCAACATTATAATTGCCAGTGGGAATCCGAAGATCATCCAGTTAACAAAGGGGATGTTGGTGTAGGCGGCTGCCATCAGGTTGGGAGCAGTACCGATTTCAGTACCGAATCCCCCTGCTAGTGAACCGTATGACGCACCAAGTACCATAGCCTTAGCAAAGTTACTTTTACCCTTTTCAGGGTCCTCAACTCCCATTAAAGGAATTATTTCCTTTATAATGGGGAGTAACATGGCAAATGCTACCACGTTTTCAATCCAGGCAGATAGAAGTCCAGTGGAGAATACTGCCACGAAAAGACTTCTATCCGGGCTGGTTCCAAACTTATTGAGCATGGCATAAGTTAAACGTGTAGCCAATCCGCTTTTACGGATTGCTTCAGCAATAATAAAACCACCAATCATTAAAAATATGATTGGATTTGCAAAACCAATTACAGCGTTATCAAAACTTTCAACACCAATTATGGGCTGTATAAATAGTATTATTAAAGAAGTAACTGCTAGATGCACAGCTTCAGTAGCCCACATTATAACGGCGAATACAAGTAAAGCGATTGCTGCATGACCGGGATAGCTTAAACCTTTCATAGGAATTAGCATTACAACTATAAAAGCAATAATTGCCAATGGCATTCCAAAAGCTTTTAAATTTATATTCGTTTTCAAGCCTCCCTTTATTTAACAGGTTACCTAGAAACATAACAACTTATATACTTATTTTATAATGTTTAATCATTATACTAATATTTTTTTCCATGGGTAATAATTTTAAGAAGGTGATAGATATTGGATCAAAACAATTATTGTCATTGGTAGGTAGTGTTGATGATAATTTTTTATAATCAACAAAATAATATCCCTATAAATAGAATTTAATATTAAATATTCTCCCAAGTTAAATGAAAATACAATATAAATGGAGTTTTATAAAATGAACCGGAATTTATGGACTGTAATTCTCTCAACATTAGTAGTAGCAATTGGTTTGTATGAAATTTTTGGATTGGGACAGTACACTTGGACTAATTATCTCAGTACGTTCTTGTTTTCCCTGGTAGTAGTAATAAGTCTTGATAATATCAGAAATTCAAAATAAGTGAGTTCTTTTAAAAAAAATCGATAATAATTATGGACAAATTCTTTATATAATTCTGGATCTGATTTATTTCAGAATATTCCAGACTACCCTGCTTTTTTAGGATAGTTAAAGCTCTAATTTTAAAAAATAAAGAATGAAAGGTATATTTCTTCACCTTTCATAGGGGTTCACACGGTTTTTTTACAGTTTGTACCGTCACAGTTTTCAGATCCTGCATTACCATTGGTCTCGCCATGCTTGTACTGGTGAGTCTGGTCACAGTTGGCTGATCCTGCTTCACTGTTTTTCTGACCGTACTGGTATTTGTGCTGGTCTCCATCACAGGTTCCACAGTTTTCACCAGCAGAGTCACAGGATCCTTGACTACCTTGATATTTATGCTGATTCTGATTACCGGTGCCGTTCTGGGCCTGGCTTTGGTCGGTAGTGGTGGTGTTGTCAGTTTCATTCAATGCAAAGGCAGGAACTAAGCTAACCATCATCACCAGTGCACAAATTAATGCTGCTTTTTTTGGAATTTTCACCTATTTTCACCTCCATTGGTGTTGTACACTAGAATACTACATGATGGGATAAATGATTATTCCAAGTTTACACCCAGATCGCACCCACTTTACACCATGAAAATACCCAAAATCTGATATCAAACTCACAAATCTATTATATTTTTAAAATAAATATCTGGGCATGACTATGGAAAGATTTGGGTATAATCTTGGAATAATTACTTTTATATAGTTGATCTATTTAGTAGTGTAATACAAATTTGGGGCCTTAAAATTGATTTATAACACTCCAAACATCCAAAATACTTTTAAATTTTTTAATAATACTCTATTTATTTTAAGGTCTCTGGAAAAACATTAGAAACAGAATTAAAACCATTAATGGTTAAAAAAATAATATTCGGGGGATAAATTATGGTTTACGATCTAGTCTTACCTGCCCTCCCATTTATCGGGGGCTATCTATTCACTTACAGTCTATACCGGATGGATTTAATTAAAAAAGCTTTACACATTAACATCTGGAACTTCATAATCGGAGTAGCATTCCTTATATCTGGAGGAGCTGGTTTCCTTCTGCTCTTATTTATGGAATTCGGGGTTAAATTACCAATCAATCCACAGTTACTTTACTGGCATGTTGAACTGGGGGTAACCCTTGCTCTGGTAACTATCTTCCACTTCCACACCTACTGGAAGTCATCTAAAACCATGTTCTTCCCTGCAAAAAGGAGGGTGAAAACATGATGGAAGGATTCACTCGTAAAATATCCAAGGATAATTTAAGATCTGCTTTAGGAAAGGAAAACCTAAAATCTGCACTGGAAAAGATTCCTTTAAAGGAAAAACTCCTGTTAGCAGCTTCCACCATTCCATTCATAGCTGCCAGTACCATGTCCTCATCCTGTGCCACTACATGTCCCTACGGGATAGTTAATGATCCATTCCCTGGTCAATGCTCACGCTACATTGACCTTGATGGGGATGGGATGTGTGATCTGTCCCAGGTAACCACTGCAGCTCAAACCACAGACACAACTACAACCACTACTGATGAAACTTCAACTGTCACTGACAGTGGGCAGGGTAACGGTGCCCATGCAGAGGTGCAAGATCCAGTTGATGCCAATGCCACCACAATACAGGACACTCCGAGTATGGATTCCGGGAACTTAGGTGGGGATGGAAACAATTACTTGGTCCTGCCAATAAGTATGCTGATTATAGGGGGCTACCTGATCACTCACTTCCTGTTTAAAAAGGGAATACTGAAAAGAAATAAACATCGCCGGATCTGGAATTTACTTCTCACTGCAGGATACTTGGGAAGTGGAGGTACCGGTGTTATCCTAGCGGTACTCATAAATATGGGTATAAGAACTGCTCTAAACCCTTCCTTAATATTTTGGCACGTGGAATTATCTATCCTGATGGTTGTGGGGACCTTAATCCACCTCCACATCTACAGGAAACCATTCCGGAACATGTTCAGAGTGCTTTTCGGATTCAAATCAAATTCACGGAGAAGGGATCCCAACAGGGCAGAAGGAACATCCAAATGATGTTCCATTCATATTATTTTTTTAAAAAAGAGATTTTTTTTAAATTAAGGAATTTTCCCCAACTTTTAAATCTTTAGACCTACAGGACCAACCTTTTAAATTCTAATTGGAAATATATTTCTATATTGGGGATATTCATATAATGTAACATTTTATTTAAAATATTTCAACTAAAATTACAGACTTGATTGGAGGGTATGTTTAATGACATTCAATCCAGTATATTCTTTCTTCTCACCATCAATTAATTCTACAGAGGAAAATATATTTTCCCAAGGATCGCCTTAGATAGCACAATCCTCTGGGGGATGGGGAATGGGTTCACCATATTTAAAGTGAAAATAGGTATAACATCTACTGTAGAAAAGGAAACCCAAAACCATTAACTTTTGGCTATAGTTTATTGCTCTATAAAAATATTTATCGGTGTTTAAATGAAAAAATGGCTAACTAAGGGTGGCTCTATAATCTATCAGATTGGGTGGGGAAGGGGAAATTCTTACCTGGTTTTAGATGGTGATAATTCAGTTTTAGTTGATACTGGTCTTAAAGGATCCAGAAATGATCTTAAGGCAAAACTGGATGAATTACTGGGTGGAGGGGAATTATCATGGCTGGTTTTAACTCATACTCATTACGATCATGTTGAAAACGCAGCCTGGATAAAAGAACACTACAATTCTCAGATAATACTCCATCGTAGTGAGGCTGACTATTTAAAACAGGGTTGTTCACCCTTACCCACTGGTACTAACCCTTTGGCTGGCATGGTGGAAAAAATAGGGAGAAAAATAACCAGTCTCAGTGACTACGAATTAGCAAATCCTGACATCCTGGTTGATGATAAATACCAGTTAACTCACCATTCTTACTTAATGCACACACCGGGACATACTGAAGGTTCCATCAGCCTTATTGTGGATTATGAAGTGGCCCTGGTGGGAGATGCCATGTTCGGTGTATTCTGGTGGTCCATATTCCCTCCATTTGCCGATGATGTGCCTCTCATGAAGAAAAGCTGGGGTAAACTTGCAAAAACCGGGTGTAAAATCTATTTACCTGGTCACGGCACCAAAAACTCCCAAGAATTACTTATCAAACAGTGTAAGAAGTACAGGGTTTTTTAAGACATGTAACAGTGACGTTTTTTTTCTGGCTCTGATTTTTTATTAAAAATTTGATCTTTTCCATATGATTTCCATTAGATACTTTTCCATTAATTTTCATAATTTGACAGTTAAGTTTATAAGGAAATTCACCCACCTATCTATATATTGATATATTTGGATATATGAAACTAACACGTGGGTGGACAACTTGAAAGAAAAAGAAATTAAAGACTTTGTAAAGGAAAGATATTCAAAGATTGCCACTAAAGAAGATTCATCCTGTTCATGCTGCTCCGGTAACGGTATGGCTGGTATAATCCAGCAAGCCAAAGCTGTTGGTTATTCTGAGGATGAAATAAAAAGTATTCCTGCGGATGCCATATTTGGCCTGGGTTGTGGTAATCCAACTGCACTAGCAGAGATTAAAAAGGGAGAAACCGTACTAGACCTGGGATCCGGTGGGGGAATAGATGTTTTCCTGGCCGCCAACAAGGTGGGTGACCAGGGAAAAGTCATCGGAGTGGACATGACTGATAATATGGTGGAAACCGCCACTAAAAATGCTAAAGCAGGCGGTTATGGGAATGTGGAATTCAAACTGGGTGAAATAGAGAATTTACCCATTGAAGATGAGTCTATTGATGTAATAATTAGTAACTGTGTTATAAACCTCACACCAAACAAATCCGTAGCCTTTAAAGAGGTTTTCAGGGTTTTGAACGATGGTGGTCGAATATTGATATCGGATATAGTTACCGAGGGTGAACTTCCGGATGAAATCCGTAAAAGCTTCCAGGCCTGGTCTGAATGCACTGCCGGGGCCATGGAAAAGGAAGAATATCTGGAAACCATAAGAAAAGCAGGATTTAAAGATGTTGAAATCATAGAAGAACACTTTTTCACAGAAAAAGACCTTGATGAACGTCTGGTAGGGAAAATAACCAGTGTACAGGTAAGGGCTCTTAAATAAAATCGTGGTATGTTTGTATGAGGGGTTCATTCCCTATTTTTTTAGAAAATGGGTTTTAAGAAAGTTTTCATAATGGGGATGATTGTTCAAATGGAAAAAATAGAGGATGTTCTCTCATGCCGTGAAATACATCGAGAAAAGCTCCATTATATTTTAAAGAATGAAGCTAACCATATTTCACTTCAAGACATCATGAAGGCTAGTTTTTTCCTCATAAACGATGCTCGATACGTACAAGAAAGTTACCGTAAAGAATACATAAAAGCTTACACCCATGCTTTCATAACACGTATTAAAGAGGTTAAAGAACACAAAACTCATGATAATGAATGTTTAAATCTGCAGGAAATTCAGAATGCCATTGCAATACTTATGGAGCAGGAAAAACAAACTTTGGATGGTGAGGGGTTCGATCCTGCATTTTTCAAGATTTATAAGGTTATTTCTGTTTACACTACTTTCATACTGGGAGAACCAGTTCACCCCGTGGGGACACCATTCCCTGGGGGTTTAAAAGTTCAATATAATGGTGAAAACTATCTTTGTCCTGTTAAAGAACGGCAAAAAGATAACCCTGGGGCAGTTTGTGGGTTCTGTGTTGCTGAACAGGATCCAGAAACGATTTAAAAACCATTTTGGATTTTTTATTCCTAAATACAAAGGATGCATTTTTTTGAAAATAAATGACTTCCTATGATATCAATACATTTATATATTTGGATATATGAATTATTAGTAGTAGTCTTGAAAAATTACGAAAGTGATATTTGAGAATATAACATCTTGTCAAAAATGGAACTTAAAACATAAGAAATGATGGGGAAGGCATTAATCTTATTTCGAGTGGTCGAATGAAAATAGATGAAATAAAAAATTGTTGTAACATTGAATTAGACGAAATTAGTAGATTAAAAAAATTATTATCTAATTCATATGATGAGTTAGAGTTTAATAAGAAAACAGAAATTTTTAAAGCCATTTCAGATCCCACCCGGCTACAAATATTGTCCTTACTAACATTAAGGGATCTATATGTTTGTGAAATCATGGCTGTTCTGGATAAACCTCAATCCACCATATCACATCATCTCAATGTGTTGAAAAATGCAGGATTCATTGAAGGGCATAAAGAGGGTATTTGGACGTTATATGGCCTTAAAAATCCAGAAATTTTGATTTTAATTGATAAATTATGTGATCCAATCCAATAGGAGACATGTTATGAAAGAAATTATGGATGTTAAAGAAGTTAAAAGAATGGGAAAAACCATGAAATCAATTCTCAGCCTTGATAGCTATCCTGTGGGAATTAGATTCATGGAAGTGAATGATAACTTCCCTAAAGATGCAGAAATTCTTAAAAAACACCGGTATTGCCAGGCTTTGATGAAAGCCCGAAATGGATATGATGTTATACTCACTGGAGAAGAAATATCATGTCCAGCTGCAGCTCGTGCATTTGGTTTTAGACCATTACCAGAAGGTCTTAAATCAGGTAATGGTTTAGTAGGGTTTGGAATCGTATCTGACCCTGAAGTAGGTAAGAAAATGTTTGAAGGTATGGTGAGATTGGATGAAAACAAGATTAAAGGTATACACCTTTTCCCACTTGAAAATGCCACTGAAATACCTGACGTAATAATTATTGAAGATGATCCGGAGAAATTGATGTGGATTGCCCTAGCTTACCTCCATGCCACTGGTGGTGAGAGGATAGAAAGCTCCACAGCCATATTACAAGCAACCTGTGTCGATTCTACCATCATTCCATTCCTCAAAAATCGTGTAAACTTGACTTATGGCTGTTATGGCTGTCGAGATGCCACAGATCTATCAGAAAAGGAAGCCATAATGGGCTTCCCTGGATCATACCTCCCATTAATCATGGAACACTTAAAATACCTTGAAGAAAAGGCTATACCTCGTTCACGTGATAAGGGAGCATTATCAGTTTTAAAAGGAAAATCACAGATAAAAACTTGTGAAAATGGAGGTAATTAACATGGCATGGTTTGCAGGATATCCTAGAGAAAAAATTGAATGGCACCCTACCATTGACCCTGAAAAATGTGTAAAATGTGGTATGTGCATGAATTGTGGTCAAAAAGTTTACAAATGGACAGGTGATGTGCCAATAGTTGCCTATCCTGATAAATGTGTTGTGGGCTGTACTACTTGTGCAACCCTCTGTCAGGGGAATGCCATTTCATTCCCGGACAAAGATAATCTACGTGAACTCTACAAAAAAGAGAGAATCTGGGCAAAAGTCAAAAAAGAACTCAAAAAAGAGGGAGTTCTGGAAGTTGAAGAGGAAAGTAGCGCGAAAAGATCATCGTCTGAAACAGATTCCTCCCCACAGAATGCCGATGATTCTAATGGTGGATGTGGTTGTGGTGGAATTATAAAAACCAATGAAGAATCAACTGGAACTCAGGGCTCTGAAGATGATGAAGGATGTGGTTGTGGAACTGAATCATCTGATGTGGATAATGGTGGATGTTCCTGTGGATGTGGAGGAGATTACCCTGATGAATTTGTTGTAAATAATCCTTCTGAGCCAAAAACCATGGCGGATGAAGACTTTATCGAAAAATTAGAAAAATACGCTCATTCCATTGGCATTACAAGCATAGGGTACACTAAAGTTCCTCCAGAATTAATAAATGAGGGTAACTCCATTCTGTTCCCGAATGCCATTGTGCTAACCATGGAAATGGATGATGATTTAATCATAACCGATCCTGGAGCTGAAGCACAGGCCTTAAATGATGCGCATTACGAAAAACTGGGGAATATGACCTATCAAATTGCGGATTATCTTAGGGAAAATGGTTTTGCAGCAGAGTCTGCCCACCCTTACGGAGGTGTGGTAAGATTTACACCACTTGCCCAAGAAGCAGGTTTAGGATGGGTAGGACAAAGTGGTCTTCTAATCACTCCAGTATCAGGCCCCAGGCAAAAAGTTTCTGCAGTGTTCACCAGTATCGAAAACCTGCCAATAAAAACTGATGATGAACACTCTTGGATAACAGAATATTGTAACCGCTGTGGTAAATGTATCAAAGCTTGCCCAGAAAACGCACTCATAGAAACAGAAACCTGTTGTGGTGGTAAAGAAACTGAATTTGTGGAAGAACGTTGTATTGGTTGTAGTGAAGGTTGTACCTACTGTATAGAAGACTGCCCATTCGATGAAAAAGATTACACAGATATAAAAAACCGATTTGAAAGGATGAATGCTAAGTTAGCACAGAATAAAAATAAAACTACTTAAAAAACCATAACATGATTTTCAAGGACCCTAATAAAAATTTTTTGTAAACCAGTGATTTATGGGAGTTTTTAAGTTATGAACAATAGTGATCTAGAAAAAAATCCCTTTGATATGAATATGTGGAAAAATTGGGTGGAACAATCTCCTTCCTTTTTTTCAGGTTTGTTGGATAAATCAGTTATTGGAATATTAATCGGCGAAAATGAAGATCAGATAATTCTTTTAGAAAAGAAAAATCATGATATGCTGGTTAAAATTGAAAACCCAGATTACATGGAACGTCCGGTTGCTGATATCATTTTTAAAATTAAAGAAAACACAATTAATGAAATTTGGGATGATAAATCATTTATAAAATTCATCCAACTACTTTCAAACCAAAAAATAAAAGTATACACCCTTAGAAGCCAATCTGAACTCATAGGCAGGGGTCATGTTGGATTTTTTGGTAGACTGGGCCTAAATTTAGGGAGAAAGAGCTGTTGTTAACTTCTGATTTCTTCTTAAAGAAATCATCCAAATCAAGATAGTTACTGAGGTGATATGATGGAAATAGAAATATATGGAACCGGATGCGGAAACTGCCAAGCTTTAGAAAATAATGCCAAAAAGGCAATAAAAGAGTTAAATGCAGATGCTGAAATTGTAAAGATACAGGAAATTGACAAGATGTTTGAAGCAGGAATCACCGGCACCCCTGGACTAGCAATCGACGGAGAAATAAAATCCATGGGCCGGATCCCCCCAGTAGATGAAATAAAAAAATGGATCGAATCGAAAAAATGAATATTTGATGATTTGGTATGGGGGTAACGAAATGAAAAGCATGGGCTTCATTGGCGGAGGAAGAATAACTAAAATAATCTTGAATGGTTTTAAAAAAGGAAAAATTGAATTAGACAATGTGGTGGTGTATGATACAAGTTTAGAATCTCTTAAAGAACTTAAAAAAGAATTTCCGGAAATAAAAATCGTTTCGGATGATAATGAATCTGCTGCTTCTCAGGACATGGTTTTTTTAGCAGTTCATCCACCTGCTATGGCTGAGGTGTTGGGGAAAATCAAACCTTACCTCAAACCGGATTCAACTGTTGTTTCTCTGGCACCAAAACCTCAGATCAAACAAATTTCCAGTTTACTGGGTGGATTCACCCGTATCGTGCGTATGATCCCCAATGCTCCATCTATTATCAATCAGGGCTACAACCCCATCAGCTTTGCCCCGAAGATGAATGATTCAAAGAAAAAAGAAATCCTGAAATTATTCAATATTTTAGGGGTTACTCCTGAAGTTGATGAGGGCAAACTGGAGGCTTATGCACTTTTAACCGCCATGGGCCCTACTTATTTCTGGTTCCAGTTTGATGAATTATTTAAACTGGGACGTTCCTTTGGTTTGGAAGATGAGGAGATACAGGAAAGCCTACAAAAGATGATCACTGGGGCAGCACAAACGTTTTATCAATCTGAATTAAACCCCGGGGAAGTCATGGACCTCGTACCAGTTAAACCAATGGCTGATGAAGAGGAAATGATAAAAAATGCATATCAAACTCGTTTGGAGGCCATGTTCAAACAGCTGAAGGAATAAAAACAAAAAAAATGGATGGATAAAAATGGAAGAAACTGCTAAAAATTTGAATGAAATACTGGATTTAAATGGATTGGTGGGAGTAACTCTCATCAAAAATGAAGATAGTATCCCTAAGGATATAGAAACTTTAAAGGATCCTTTATTCTACTGTGTAATGCTTAAAAAGGCAGCATCAGAAAAAAAATCATTCTACGCTCCCGGTGAGGTCCATTCATGTTTGAGGGGCAAATCTGTTCTGGGAATGGGAGAAATTCCCGAATTTGAGAAAACCGGGAAATTCTATGTAAATAAAAGTTCCGTAGCTAACTCTAGATCTGCCTCCCACTTTGTAAACTCCGTACCTCGTGTTAAAGATGTGAAAGGCACATTAATCCAACCTCTAGAAGATGCTAAAGATCCTGATGTGGTCCTGGCATTTCCGTCAAACGCCAGAAACGCCCAAGAATTAATGCACGCCACAATATTTCAGAGCGGTGGAAATATAAAAGCCGAATTCTCCGCACCTTACAGTTTCTGTGGGTACACCACTGCACGCACCTATCTTGAAGATGTGGTAAGTTTTGCCATACCCTGTGGAGCTGCTAAAAAAGCGGTAAGAGGCATAGGAGAAAAATACACTGATGAAGAAATGATCGTAGCTATACCTGGCCAGATGATCCAACAAGTAGCTAGAAACCTCACTAAACTAGGATCCGTAAAAGAACGTATGAAATCTTCAAATAATGAATAATCAGATGTGTGTTAAACACACATTTTGAAATATTAGGGGGGGAGATAAATGGCTGAAGACGGACCTAAGTTTCAGATGGGACGTTTCACGGGGGTGATGATAGAACTAATTGAAGACTCCGATTTTGATAAAATAGATTTAATAAAGGAGATTTTGTTGTAGTCTTTAATGCTAAAGATTTTAAAGAATGGCATGATGGTTTATTGGAGCGTGTGAAGCAAGTAAAATGTTGCCCAAAAATTAGAGATTGATGATTAGGTAAAATAGGATAAAATATATCTGAGGTGTTGAAAATGGTTGAAAAAGCAAGATACGTGCCTGTGGTTTACATTAGTCATGATGAAATAGATTTAAAGATAATCATTGAACTTGCTGGTGTAAACAAGGAAGATATAAAACTTGAGATGACTAGTTCCAGTGTCTGTGTGAATGCATCTAGAAAAGATTTTGATTACAGTGGATGTTACTCTCTGGCACATGAAATAGATCCTAAAAAAGCACTAGCCAAATTTGAAAATGGCTTATTAACTATTACCATCCCCTTAACCAAAAAATTCTCAGGTGAAATAATAAAAATAGATTAAATTACATCCCCAACCACGGAAAAATATTATACAAATGAGAATATTTACCGTAAAATCATATTAAAACAATAATTTCAGGGTAAGAAGTGGTGAAAACATTGCGATATGTTGTTGAAGTTGAAAGCCTTGTCAAAAACTTTAAAAAAATTCGGGCTGTGAATGGCGTGGAATTTAAAGTTAAAAAAGGCGAAATATTTGGCTTTCTAGGGCCTAACGGGGCTGGGAAAACAACCACCATCCGAATGTTAACCGGCATCATCAAACCAGACAGTGGAAAAGCTGTTATATTGGGATATGACATCCAGAAAGAACCCTTAAAAGCTAAAGAACATCTGGGGGTTGTTCCTGAAACTTCCAATGCCTACGTAGACCTATCCTCCCGACAGAACATTAGTTTAATAGCGGATCTCTATGGAGTCCCTAAAAATGAGGCCGAAAATAGAGCAGATGAACTTCTAAAGGAATTTGGTCTTTATGACAGAAGGGATGATAAGGTGAAGGGCTTCTCCAAGGGTATGAAACAGAGATTGATACTGGCCATGGCCCTGATTAACGATCCACAACTTTTATTTTTAGATGAACCTACCAGTGGTTTGGATGTTCAAAGCAGTATTTTAATCAGACAGATGCTGTTAAAGCTTCATGAGAAAGGTAAAACCATTTTACTCACCACACACAACCTGGAAGAAGCCAATAAACTATGTGAAAGGATAGCAATTATCAACAAAGGTAAAATTGCCGCCATAGACACTCCTGAAAACCTTAAAAAAATGATAAAAAAGTTGAATACCATAGAGGTAACTTTTGACGGCCCAGTAAACATCCAAGAATTATCACAACTCCTTGAAATCCAGGATATAAGTAAAAAAGGGGAGAAATATTCTTTAAACACAGATAATATTAATAATCTGATTTTAGCGTTGACAGAGTATACTAAATCTAAAAATATAAAGATAAACTCCTTGAACACTTTAGATCCATCACTGGAAGAAGTTTTCATAGAACTGATTGGGAGGAGTTAATGATGTCAAATATTTATTTCGGGCAGTTAAAACGTTCTCTGGCCATTATGAGAAAGGACATCCTGATCTACTATCTCAAAGGACCAGTAATCATATTCGGAATATTGATACCTTTATTCCTTTTCCTGGCCTTTTTAACAGGTAGTAAAAATTTATCCACAGATTTTCTCATATCAGGGCTCATTGGCATGACCATGCTCTTCACAGCCACCTCAGTATCTCCGGTTATAACCCCATGGGAATCACAGATGAACACGCTGGAAAGACTGATGACATACCCCATATCCATTTACACCCTCATACTCGGTGATATCATGGCTTCAGTCATCTTCGGAGCATTAATAACCCTGGTACCAGTGATCATAGGATTAATCATCGGAGTAAATATAATACATCCCATTATCCTCATTGTAGGAATTATCCTTGCTTCCCTATGTTTTTCATCCCTCGGGCTCTTAATGGCAACTCCACCTACTAATGCTCCATCCAATGTCATGATGATCTCTTCCTTGATTAAATTTCCACTGGTATTTATTAGCGGAATTTTCATTCCTCTAGAAAGCATGCCATTCTGGGGCAAAGCCATTGCATCTTTTTCACCCCTCACATATTTCACGGATTTAACTCGATATTCCCTAGGAAATGGCAGTTATTATCCCATACTACTTGATTTCGCTGTTATCGTCCTATTCACAATTATATTATTTGTACTGGCTGTCAAAATTCATAAAAAAACATTACCCATGAGAATTTAACTAATTTAAAACCAAAAAAAAGTGGTTAAAAATATGAATAAAGATGATAAAGGATTTGAAACAAAAATCAAAGGAATGTACAGTGGAGGAGGATGTGCCTGCCAAACTGGAGTGTTAGAGAAGAAAAAAACATCCTTAAAAGAGGTAGTATGCAAAAACTGCGGCAGAATTTTCAAAACCGATAAAGAAACGGATTACTGTTTTAAATGCAGGAAACAGATGAAGGAGGATTAAATAATGAGAAAAATGATGGAAAAAATGCAAAACATGTGCAAAAATATGGATAAAGGGGATTTTACTCCTTTTATGAATGATATGGTGGTTGATGATGAGATGATGGGGGAAATGCGTGATATGTGTAAAAATATGTGTAAAGTGGATTTTAAATTTGGTGAAATCTGTCAAGAATTTATGGATAAATTCATGAAAAAGTAAATACTAAGTTTGGCAATCCTCAAAAGTTGAGAAACAGAAATAATATGATAAAAATTGATGAAAACTTGTGTAAAGGCTGCAATATTTGTATTGAATTCTGTCCGGTTGGTGTTTATGAACAATCTGGAAATGTCAATAAAAAAGGAATTCATGTTCCAATTCCAATGAATAGGGACAAATGTACAAAATGTGGTCTTTGTACTTTATTGTGTCCGGATCAAGCCATAACTGTAGAGTAAGATAAATTTAATGTTAGAATGGTGATATGATGTATGAAAAAATATTATTGCCTACAGATGGTTCAGAAGCTAGTGAAAACGCTGCAAAACATGCAATTGTGATTGCAAGTAAATATAATTCCATGATTTTTGTTTTAACTGTTTTAGAACCACAACCAACTTCAGGGATAACCATGGATATTTTGAAAAGAGAAGGACAAACATATTTGGACAATATCTCTAAAATTTTCAAAAATATCGAAAAAGAAGAGGGTTTTGAAACCGATATAAAAAGATGTTTTCTAATGAAAGAGGGAACAGCGGCAGATGAGATATTAAAAACTGCAAAAAAAGAAGAAATAGGCCTCATAGTAATTGGTGGTTCGGGTAAACACGCCCTGGAGCGATTTATATTGGGGAGTGTTGCTGAAAAAATAGTTAGAGAGGCAAAATGTCCTGTTTTAACCGTTCATTAATAAAACGAGGCGAGGCAATTCAATGGTAGAAAGGCGTTTAACCAGCAAAAATTTGTCATTTTTTGAAAAATATCTAACCATATTTGTTTTCATCTGCATCATAGCTGGAATACTATTGGGCAGAGCAGTTCCAGGATTAGCGGTGACATTAGACTCCTACACGGTTTTCAATGTATCTATACCCATAGCCATAGCTTTATTTTTCATGGTTTATCCAATAATGGTAAAAATTGATTTTGGAAAGGTAATAATGGCTGCTAAAACCCCTAAACCTGTGGGCTTAACCCTTTTCCTTAACTGGGTCATTGCACCATTTTCCACTTTTCTTTTTGCCTGGTTCTTTTTAGGATACTTATTTGTGGGCTTCTTACCCGGAACTGAAATAATTGCCACTGGGCAAGAAATTGAGCTTTGGAGAAGTTACCTAGCAGGTGTGGTTATCCTTGGAATAGCACCCTGCACTGCCATGGTTCTCATGTGGAATTACCTAGCCAAAGGAAATGATGGCCTTACTTTGGTAATGATAGCTGTGAATTCATTGATAATGGTAGTAGTTTACGCTCCACTAACTAGTTTCTTAACGGGTATTGCCCAAGTACCATTGCCCTGGCAAACAATTGCCTTCTCTGTAGCTATTTATGTTTTTTTCCCATTAGTAACTGGTTATTTCTCTCGGAAATTAATTATTCAATATAAGGGTTTCAAATGGTTCCAAAATGTGTTTCTCCACATTCTCACACCTGTAAGTATAATAGCCCTTCTAGCCACTTTAATCCTTTTATTCACATTTAAAGGGGAGGTTATTGTAAATAATCCTTTAACTATCTTCTGGGTGGCTGTGCCCATCTTTGTGGAAGCAGTATTTGTATATAGCATTAGTTATTTCTTTTTGGCAAGGAAGTTGAAGCTGTCCTATGAAGATGCCGCACCAGCATCTATGATTGGTGCCTCTAACCACTTTGAAGTAGCCATAGCTACCACAATTTTAATATTTGGATTAAGTAGTGGTGCAGCACTGGCCACTGTTGTTGGGGTTCTGATTGAAGTTCCATTGATGTTAATGTTAGTGGCAGTTTCCAAAAGATACTGCGGTTTATACAATGAATGCCATTTAGGCTTACCCCAATGTAATGGAAAGTCAGAGGAAGTTGAAGGAATTTGTAAAGAAGAATAAAACATCATAACTCGTGATACTGATGGAAATAGTAAACGGAAGTGATTGAGTGTATAAAAAAATATTATTACCTACCGATGGTTCAGAGTGTGCGGAAAAGGCAGCTCGACATGCAATTATAATTGCTGGTCAGAACAATGCCGAACTTGTTGTTTTAAATGTTCTGGAAACTCATTCTCTTGCAGGGTTGCCAGTAGAGGACTTTACGAGTAAGGTGAATGAAGTATTCAGAAGAGAAGGGATCGATGCATTGGAAAGAGTCTCCCAAATATTTAAAGATATGTCAAGGGAAAAAGGCTTTGTTAGGGGAATTAAAGTAACTTTGAAGACAGAAGAAGGCCATCCTGCCGATATGATTCTTAAAATTGTGGATGATGAAAACATAGATCTGGTGGTTATGGGCGCCTCTGGAAAACATGCCATGGAACGCTTTTTAGTGGGTAGTGTGACTGAAAAAGTGTTTAGACACGCTAAATGTCCAGTTCTAGCAGTTCATTGATTTTAATACAAATTAAATCGAAATTTTAAAAGAGGTTAAAAATGGTGCCTGATATTTTACAGGAAGGAGTTAATTATCTTACATATGTCCTGATGGGATTAGATCCAGCATCACAGCTGGGCAGTGCGGTGAATTTTTTTATATATGATACTATAAAGATTTTAATCTTATTAACCGTTATAATATTCGCCATAGCTTTTTTTAGAAGCTATATATCACCACTTAAGGTTAGAAAGGCTCTGGGTAAAAGAAATGAGTATGTGGGGAATGTAGCTGCGGCTTTAGTGGGGATTATTACTCCTTTTTGCTCCTGTTCAGCAGTACCACTTTTCATTGGATTCATTGAATCAGGAGTACCACTTGGTGTAACATTTTCATTCCTAATTGCCTCCCCAATGGTAAATGAAATCGCTATTATTTTACTATGGGGTATGGTAGGATGGCAGATAACCGCGTTATACATAATATCCGGGCTGATAATTGCCATTGTTGCTGGTATAATAATTGGAAAGCTTAAACTTGAAGGTGAAGTGGAAAGTTATGTTTATGATATGATTGAAAAAATTAAAGCCGCTGAACAATCAGGAATAGCATTAGAAGAGGAAAATCAGACTCTGAGGGAACGTGCTATATCTTCTAAAGATTACACTATAGATCTCCTGAAGAAGGTAGGACCTTACGTGATTATAGCCATTGGAATAGGGGCTATAATCCATGGATACGTGCCATCAGATTTCCTTCTGACCTATGCTGGTCCGGGTAATCCTTTAGCAGTACCCATAGCTGTGTTAATAGGAGTACCATTATACTCTAATGCTGCAGGAATCATCCCCTTAGTGGCGGTATTTATTGACAAAGGCATACCAATAGGTACAGCTCTGGCTTTTATGATGGCGGTAACCGCACTATCCGTGCCTGAGATGATTATACTCAGAAAAGTGTTAAAACCTAAACTCCTGGCTATATTTATAGGTATACTGGCAGTATCTATAACGGCCATAGGCTATTTATTCAATGCTGTAATATAACTATATACCTTTAGGTCTACATCAAATAAGCGTCTTTATATATGAAAAATAAAATAAACGAAAATCAAAAAAATGGAAGTCCATTCACCGAGCATGGGCTCTGGCAGGACTTTTACCCTATTTTTTTAGCCATAATTGTTTAATTGCTATTTGATGTATATTAAAGATTTTTTGGGGAGGAAGTTTATTGAATCCACCAGATTGGACAGCAGCAAAAATGGCTTTAGTCATAGGGTCACCAAATTCACTATTACCAATTATATGGGCTAAAACAGGTATAAAATTAATATTCATATAACAATTGATGATGTTGAGCATCAAAGAGTTGATATATTCATGCTTATCCTCATATTTGTGGATTTTATGGTATCTTGAGAAAATGTTATGTGCAGTTCAATTTAATTAATTTCAAAAAAAGAAGAAGAGTTATCAAGCTGTTCTTGTTTCTTCTGAAAGATAGGTATATACTAATGCAGCTAGAACCGCTCCTACAATAGGGCCTATGATATAGATGGGGAAGTTGGCCCAGAGATTGGTTCCTCCTAATACCATGTCTCCTAGGTAAGGGCCGAAAGTCCTGGCAGGGTTTAGTGATCCTCCGGTTATGTTACCCAGGGTGGTTATTGCACCGGCAACGGTTAACCCAATTATCAGGCCAGCAAATCCAGGTGGAGCTTCCCTGTCCACAGCTACTCCCATTATGGCCAGCATGAGTATGAATGTCCCTATTGTTTCTGCTAGAATAGCTTGGAAGTAACCTATACCTTCAAATGGTGCGGTGGCACCTAAGCCTCCAGTGGTTACTGCCCCCATTCCAATTATGTAGGCTAAGGTGAAACTAGCTAGGGCGGCTCCAATAAGTTGAGCAACCACGTAGGGTGCAACATCCCGTGATGGGAATTTTTTCACCGACCACAGAGCTATGGTTACTGCCGGGTTGATATGGCAACCAGATATTTTACCAAATCCATAGATACATGCAGCTATAGCAAGTCCGAAAGCCAAACCTATTGCTAACCAGTCTCCAAGACCCCCCAATGCACCTATCCCTATATTGAAAGAGTTAGGAGGTGTTTGACCTTTACTGATCATCAGGGTAACGATTGCAGCACCAGTACCAAAAAATACGAGAATAAATGTCCCAATAAGTTCGGCTACTGATCTTTTCATTAAAGAAACCATTTTATTTATCCTCCTTCAGGTGCTCCTTTTTTTAGGGCCATTGCACAGTATTTACATAGGATTCTGGGTATGGTTTCCTCTATTTTTTCTGCAGGGAAAGGGTATCCTCCGGTCCATAATTCGGTTTCCTGGCGGATGGCATGGTCCATGCACAATCCCATTCCACAGACAATACATATGGCAACTGCATCGGTTGATTTACCTTCTTCTGCACAGATATAACACTTCATATTTCAACCCTCTTATTGTTTAAAATAAATGGGAATGGCTAGTTTTAGTAACTAACCATTTTATGCTACTAACTAACCATTTTATGCTACTAACTAACCATTTTAACTGCTAATTATACTGCTTCTCTCCACTGGCAGTGGTTGTGTCTGAAGTCAACCAGTGATGCTGCTGCACAGTTCTTACAGGTTCTCGCTGGGGACGCTGGGCTTTCCTTGTGCAGGGCTATGATGTTGGTCATCAAGGTGGCGGTTACTGGTTCACTGGTCAATAGACATGGGTAATCTGCCAACCTCATTAGGGATGAGAAACGGACGGTTATGGCACATGCCGGGTATGTGTAGCGCTGTGGATTCATGATCACATCGTTCTGATGTATTGGTTCCAAGTCCACTTCGAATCCAGCTACTTTAGGTTTTAGTGTGCCTGAAGAACCATTGAGGACTTTACGGGCCTGGTCAATGTGGCCCCATCCACGATAGATCATGTCCATGAAGTCACTGTTATGCAGTTCTGCAGCGGCTCCACGGGTGGGGTATAGTTGCACGTAGTTGTGGAATCTTTGGGTTAACAGATCCACCACTGTGGGTGCGTTGAATCCGTCCAGTTCCAGTATGTACTCCACTGCACAGGCTGATGATCCGGTGGCTAGAGATAGCACTTCATATTCACTTTTGAAGTTTGGAAGGGCTTTTTTCAAGGTTGAATCCATCACTTCAGTGGTTGCTTCGATTATGGCCATGGTGACATCGTCTTTACACATGTTAAAGGTGGATTGGGCGATGTGGTGGGATATGTCACCCACACAGTATGCAGGGACGGTCAGGATGTTACCATAGTGTACATCATCATCCATGGCTGCTTTTATGGTGTTTTCCATTTTATCCTGGTATTGGGACATGTATTTCCGGACATCGAATGATGTGTGACCGGCACCATCCATGAGTTCAGCTTGAGCTTCCACCGGGTTCTGGTAGATGTTTTTAATCTCATTTATTTCTTTCTCCACGGCCTGAGCTACTGTGGTTCCCCCTTCAATTTCATTGGCAAAAACTTCACCAATACCGTAGGACGTATTCATTCCCCATGATTTAGCAGCTAGTATGGCCTGTTTATGGTTTTCAGGAATGTCTACAGTTTTTAATATGCGGTTGATGGTGTTGCTGGTGCTACCAGGCATCAGGGCAAAATCAACTACACAGGTAGGCCCGTAGAATCCACCATATCTTCTTACTACTTCTTTACCGATTAATGCTTCTGCTTTTCCTATGGCTTCAATGAATTTATTGAGACTTTTTTCAAATTCAGAGTCTTCATCACAAAGAATTTCCAGTATCGCTGGCGTTTGGTAGTGTTCCACGAAAGGATCGTCTTCTGGCCTTATGGTATCAGTTAAACTGTCCAGTATGTTGTAGTGGGCCTTCACTGAATCCACATGAAGGTTTATAACTGATTTTGATTGTTCGGCTGTTGCTTCCATTTTCTCTACCACATCAAGATATGCCTTGGTATCTTTGATGCGGAACTGAGTTCCCCTTTTATTTTTAATAGTTTCTACATCGGCTTTTTGAGCCATCATTGCTTCTTGAACCATTTTTTCATAGAGTTCAGCCATTAAATCACCCCTCACTTTTAAAAATTCATTTATAATTATATTTATATATTTAAATATATAAAATTTAACATAACACTGAAATAGTCAGTGTTATCCTAATCTAAAAATCAAAGAAAAAATTTAGTAATTTTTTTATGATAAAAAGATAGGAAGGAACAAATTCGTTTTGTTGGTTAATCCAATTGTGGTACATCCCGATAGAATTTGGACATTATAAGTAGAAAAGCCTAAATATTGTGATATTGTATTAATCATGTTAATATTAAGAAGGGATGATTTATTGTTCTGAATGGAATTGAACTGTTGAATCTGTTAAGATTAGATGAAAACAAGATAAAAAAATAATCTTTAATGGATAAATGAGCATGACATTTAGAGAAGTAAAATTTCACAGATAAAATTGTGAAAATGGAGGTATTAATATGGCATGGTTTGCTGGATATCCAAGAGAAAAAATTGAATGGTACCCTACCATTGACCCTGAAAAATGTGTTGAATGTGGAATGTGCATGAACTGCGGACAAAAAGTCTACAAATGGACTGAAGATGGTCCTGTTGTGAATCAACCATACAAATGTACTGTTGGCTGCACAACTTGTGCAACTCTCTGTCGGGGGAATGCAATTTCATTCCCAGACAAAAAAGCACTTCGCCAACTTTACCAAAAAGAAAGAATCTGGACAAAAGTCAAAAAAGAACTCACAGAAGAAGGTAGGTTAAAAGTGGAAGATTAAATCATCTTTCATTTTATTTTTATAAAACTCAAAAAATGTATGGGAAGTATTTAATGGCTGAAAATTTCCATCTTAGGCCTAATTCATAGATTTAACCCGATATTTCAAGCAAAAAGGAAGTTAATTCTCATTAATTAGCATTATGGAGTTTAGGTTTATTATTCTCTCAAAGAATGTAAATCTTTATAGAAATAGTGGGAATTGTGTAAAACTCAAAATCATAAATACATAAATTATTAATTCACGTCAATGGAAAGTTTAATGATAATTTTGGTGGTTTTATGGGAGACTATGATATTATTATATTATGGGAGCTGGACCGGCAGGCCTCACAGCAGGCATATATGTAGGTAGAGAGGGATTGAAAACAAAAATTCTAGAAAAAGGTGTTATTGGTGGAAATGCCAACAATGCACCACTTGTTGCCAACTTTCCAGGTTTTCAATCTATAACCGGCATAGAATTTTTAAAAAAAACAGCTGAACAAGCAAAAATGTATACAAACATCGTTGAATATGAGGAAATAACAAAAATCCATAAAACTGATGGCAAACTATTATTAACCACAAATAAAGGGGAATACTCTGCCAAAGCTTTGATTATATGTTCTGGAACTACTTATCGAAAATTAGGAATAAAGGATGAAGGGAAGTTCATAGGTAGGGGAATATCATACTGCTCAATATGTGATGGAATGTTCTTCAAAGGAAAAGAGGTTCTAGTTGTTGGCGGAGGAAACTCCGCAGCAGAACACGCACTACACCTCAAAGATCTAGGATGCAACGTTAAAATCGTGCACAGAAGAAACACATTAAGGGCCCAAAAATACTTACAGGATAAAATACATGCTAAAGGAATACCCATCATATGGAACTCTATTGTAACGGAATTAAAGGGAAACAATTTATTAAAAAGTGTAGTAATTCGCAACACAAAAACAGAAATTGATAAAGAAGTTGAGGTAGCTGGCATCTACATAGCAGTCGGAGAAACCCCCAACAGTGAGCTTGCAGCTAGTATGGGGGTAGACTTAGATGAACTCGGCTACATCACCACCGATAAAAACCAAAGAACAGATATCCCCCAAGTATACGTAGCTGGAGATGTCACCGGCGGAGTGCAACAAATTGTAGTGGCTTGTGGAGAAGGAGCAGTAGCAGCTGTAAACGCTTATCAAAACTTACCCTGATGCACGAATAGGAAAAGAAGATCTTGATGGTGAAATCGCTGAATTTATGGAAAAACGTTGCATTGATTGTAGTGTAGGCCCGCACATGTAAAGAACACTGCCCATTTGATTTAAAATGAATACATCGATATTAAATCGATTTGACAAGATGAATCTAAATTAACAAGAAGAGAAAATAAATCCTCTAAAAACATGTGATTTCTATGCGGGTGATAACAAAATGAAAGTTCAGGTTTATGGCACTGGTTGTGCCAAGTGCCAGGCACTGGAAAAAACAGCAAAAAAAGCAATTGATGAGTTGGGAGAGAATGTGGAAGTTGAGAAAATAGAGGAAATGGAAAAAATCCTAGAAGCAGGATTACTTTCAGTTCCTGGATTTGCGGTGGAAGAGGATATGAAATCTATGGGACGTGTTCCCTCTGTTGAAGAAATAACAAAATGGATTAAAGCTAAATTGTAAACCATTTTTGGATGATCCTGCATCAGTAAAATAGAGCATCAAAAAATATGTTTCACGGTCTTAGGAAATATGAAAAAATATTGCAAAAAGTTTTAATCATTATTTTTAGGGTCTTAGATTTTTCTTCTTGAAAGAAGGATTTTTCTTCTTGTTTTTTATATTTAATGAGCTCATTGATAACTAATTTCGTAAAATACAATTTAATTTTAACCTTATAAGAATAATTGGGCTTCTAAACCGTTAAATTTAAAACTTAATGCTTACATATATTATTTTGGTGAAAACAATGAAGCATTGTTTAAATTACAGTAAAGAAGACCCAAACTATATCTTGTTAGAGAAAATATTTAAAATTATCGGTTCTCGAAAATCACGAACAATAATCGCTTCTAAAGGTGTTAAAAACACCAATATGATGATTAAATCAATCAAAATTTTATTCACAGCCATGTTTTTTAATACAACAATAGAATTCGTTGTTTCTGAGCTTGAAAGAGATAAAAAGTTGCAAAAATTCTTCCAAATAAATGAAGTGCCCAGCGCACTTCAAATTTCAGAATTCATATCAAGATTTCAACCAGATACATTCGTTAAAATCACAAACAGCATATTAATGCAAACTAAACCAATTAAAAGACGCGGAAAACGAACATTTATTGTCGATGCCACACCTGTAGATTTAGATTACAATACTAAACGTAAACATCGCTCCAAAAAATACTTAAAAAAACAAAATCTAAAATGGAGCTACGCATCATCCTACGGATATTACATAGGATTTAAAGCCACCATAGTCATAGAACACGAATCTGCAATGCCCGTTGCCATTTTAATCCACAGCGGAGCACCACACGACACCAAAATCTTCAACGAAATAATGGAAAACCTCCGTAAAAGGCGAATAATCCGAAAAAAAGACACAATAATATTCGACAGAGGATATTACAAATACGAAAACTACCAAATCGGCATATCCAAATACAAAATCGTTCCTTTAATTTTCCCAAAAGAAAAATTCAAACTACAAAAACTCAAAGACAAATTAACCTATCCATTACGCGTATTCAAAAATAAAAAGACTGAAATCAAAGCTAAAAAACTATACAAAACATTAACCAAGATATTAATCCAAAAAATCATGAATTGGAAACGATACAAACCTATACGTGGAAAAATAGAGGATTTCTTCAAATTATGCAAATCAGGACTTAACTTGAAAAAAATACACAAATATACACCAAAATCAGCTGAAAAAACCACCATATTAATTGTATTTTTAGCAGGACTAATCACAACACTAGGCTACAACTCCAAAACAGCCCTACAAAAGCTTTCAGAAACATAAAAAATCTAAGACCCTACATTATTTTATTTGTTATAGGTGCTCTGTATGTTAGTGGTGTTTTATTCAATCTGTTTGAATCATTTAACGGTAAGATAATTCAAATAGCAATGGTATTGATCTTTTTTTACTTTTTAATCTGGTTAATGGGTGTAAGATGCAGAATAGCTGGAACGAAAGAAAATAAAAAAAAGTAGAATTTTTTAGATATTATTCTAAATCCAAACAATAAAAATATAATAAAATCCAGTTAAAATAAAGAGCGTTGCCACAATATACCTCATCCATTTTTCAAAAATCTGTACTTTATTCATTAATTGCCCTAACTTGCCAATGCTGAATGTTAGTATAATTGAAAAGATTATAACTGGCAATCCTGTTGCAATTGCGAAAACCGAAGGTATTAAAATACCATCCGAAAATTTCATGGCTAGGGGAATTAAAATTCCAAAAAATAACACAGCACTGAGGGGACAAAATGCAAGAGCAAATAGTGCCCCTAATAAAAAAGCCCCTACATATCCTTTTTCAGATAATCTTACTTGGATTTCATTTATCTTTTTGTTGCCACGGAAAAAATTGAATTTAATTACATTTAACAGCAATATCCCCACAATAATTAAAAAAGGACCTAAAATTTTTTCACCATATTTTTGTAAGAATAATGCCACAGATTGTATATTTAGCCCCACATATACAATCAATGAGGCCAATGAAACATATATGAACATTCTTCCAAGTGTGTAAAAAAATCCAGTGATTAAAGTTTTTTTCCCACCTTCAATTTTTTTAGAAATATAAGCAATAGCGGTAATATTGGTAGCTAATGGGCAAGGACTTATTGCAGTCATTAAACCAATGAAAAACGCGGCTAAAAGTGGGAAACTATCAGTGGCCATTGATTCAACAAAATTCATTTACTTCGTTTCCCCATTCAATCGTTTTTTCAATAATTCAGTTAGATAGCTCTTGTATTCCGATGGATTGTCTGTTTTATACCACACCTGTACAATTTCTTCAGTGCGAAATCTTGATGTGGAATTGATTCCAAGCCATAAAGAAGCACTTTTAACACCATATTCTTCTACAATTGCCGCATTTTCAGGTAATTCCGCATTAATATGTTTAAAAGTAATCTTTCCTGACTTAATCTCGTTTTCAAAATTTTCATTAATTGTTTCTTCTGCTAAGTCACCAACTCTTATACACGAATCACACTGAGCTGTCCCATGAAAATGTATAACTTCAATATTTTTCACGGTTTCAGTAGAAACATTAGTGCTAGTTATGTCTTCTGGAGTATTGCTGACAGAAAGATATCTTGGAATAAAAAAAATCAATAATAGCGCAATTATGGCCACGATTGATATATAAATATGATTTTTATTCATTCCCCGCACCTGGAACTGTTATTAATTCTAAAATATCATTTAATGGAAACGGTTTTCCGGCTAATATGTTTATTTTATATTTTCAAGTCACGATTTTCCAAAGTCCGGTGGGCAAAGGCAATTGCCTCTTCAAAAGCGTCTCTGTGAAGCCCAGATGCCATCTCTTTTTTACATTCTTCATCAGAGAAAAGTCGCATTTTCGCTGCTCGACATGGATAATGTTGTAATTTTAGTCCGGCTTCTGTTGGGAGATTTTCAGGGTCTAATTTTTTACCCAGATAACTCTCTTTTATAAAATCAGATACAAAAGAGGTTGATCCGCAAGGGGATGATCTTAATACCACTATGTCCTTAAGTTTATTTCCATCTAATTTCAGTACAACTTTGGGTTTCCCTATATCTGACACAAACTTATCAAAGATAGGGTTACCATTTTCTTCAAGTTCACACATTATATAAGGGCAGACAACATTATCATATGATTCTAACTGGTTTTTAAAACCATCACCCCTCCATGCGGCCACTATTATCCAATCAACTTTATCTGCAAATCTTTCTACCAGTTCTAACGTGAGATCTGGATGTGTAGTGTAGGTTATGAGGATATTAGCATCTTCAATCTGTTTGACATTTTCTTCAAGTATTTCAATGTCATCTATAAACATGGAAGTAGGTTGTTCAAGCTCTATAAATTTGGTATCAAATTCTTTTTTTATGGTATCGTATGCTCGGTCTCCGTATGGTCCGTCAGTGGCTATTGCAACTTTAATCATTTACTCACCTCTATAAAATGTTACGTTGATCCATTCTTTAATTTCATCTCTAATTCTTCTGAAAGCATCAGTTTTTTCATGGTCATTTCCGTCAACTGCCACCGGATCTTCAAATGATTCATGGAGATAAGTTTTTCCTCCATGGAAAAAGGGACATGCCTCACCTTCTCCTCCGCATACTGTAACCACATAATCAAATTCAAAGTCCTCAAATTCTTTGAGACTTTTTGAACGGTTATCTGATATATCAACACCAACTTCTTCTAATACCTTAACTGCATATGGATTTACGGTACTTGGATTGTTTCCTGCACTATAAACTTCAAAATTTTCACCATATATCGATTTTAGAAGCCCTTCAGCCATTTGAGACCTTGCTGAATTTTGATTGCATAGAAATAAAACCTTTTCTTTGCTTTGGGATGCTTTTGTTTTCATCATCAATAAATAAAACATCCATATATTTAAATATATCATATGTAAATAGCAAAGTTCATGAAATCATGTGAAGTTGGCACTGGAGAAAAGCCCAATGAAGATCAGATTAAACGACTGAAAAAGATAACCTCCGAAATCCCAGATGATGATATATTACTTCAAAATGCAGACACCATAAAGGCTCTTGCAGATCCAACACGACTTAAAATACTCCACTTATTAAAATGTGGAGAATTATGTGTTTGTGAGATAATCACTGCAATGGAAAAACCACAACCAACAGTATCTCACCATTTGAACATCCTGAAAAAGGCCGGATTTTTAAAATGGCGTAAGGAAGGGGTTTGGGTACATTACAGCCTGTCCAATCCAAAAATCACTGAAAGTTTAGATGAACTAATTAAAAATAGATAGTCACTGGGGACCAATAAATGAAAGATGATATGCCGGCCAAGTCACTGGGTTACACATCATGGGCAGATTACTCCAAAACCGGAACACTGTCATTTACAGCAGCAAGTAACAATTTTGAACTAGTTATTGCAGTAGCAGTTGCCGTCTTGGAATAGGATCAAGTGTAGCATTTGCAGCTGTAATCGACCCACTAATAGAGGTTCCTATCCTAATAAGTCTGGTTAATGTTGCCTTAATTTTTCAGAAACGTTACTTTAAGGAATCTTAACTGATTAAAGAAATTCTTAACTGATTAGAAAAATATGTTCAAGAAAATAATAGTTTTATAACCTAAAAATGCCGGAATAGTCAGGAAAATTATCAATTAATCTATATTCATGGGGATAAAAATGCAAATTGGCTTCATATTAACTAAAAGTCCTTCTGAACAGGGATTTCAAACATTTATGACTTTTGCACAATTACACGTAAGTAATGATAATATCTCCATCTATTTGGTGGGTAATGGAGTTTATAGTGCAGCTAAAAATTACAAAAATCCTGATTTAGAGGGTATTTTTAAAAATTCAAAGGTCTATGTGTATGGTAACGATCTTAAAGCCCGGGGAATTGATGGACAAATAAAAGATGGTATAAATGTGTTTGAACAGTATGATCATCTGGTCAGGGATGTTATGGGCAATTTTGACCAGGTGATAAGCTTTTAAACACTTTAGGGCCTTTTAAAACTTTAGGGCATTTTAAACACTTTAGGCTTTAAACAAATTAGATTCTGATAGATGGTGGGACTAATGGACATTCCAAAGGAAAATTCACAGAATAACAAAACAATGGTCATTGTGTTATTGGACGGCCCTTATATTTCACAATACGTAAATATTGGATGTGAAATGGCCGAAGCTGCTCTAAATCTAGGTTATGGTGTTAAAATATTTCTATACATGGATGGGGTGCATAATCTTCAAAAAGATCAAAATCCCCGTGATTTCCAGAATATTTCCCAGTTATTCCAGGGTTTGATAGAAAATGGCTGTGAAATTAAAGCCTGCATTAGATGTGCTGTTTCCAGAGGATACCATGACCAGTCCCAGTTTTGGGAGGGTGTGGAAATAACCAGTGTCTATGATCTTGCGGAGTGGATGCTGGGAGATAGTAAAGTTATAACCCTGGGAGGATAACATGAATTCCGCACTCATAATCATAGATAAAGCTCCATATGGGCATGAAAATGCACTGAGCGGGATCTATATTGCAATAGCCAGCCGGGATAAAGGAATCCAGGCTGATATATTACTAATGGGTGAGGGGGTCTATGCCGCACTTAAAGACCAATCCTCAGAAAAAACCATTGGATACCCTTCAGTGGGTGAATTGTCATATTCTATTTTCCCTGAGGGGAATTTATTCATACATTTGGCTTCTTTAACCCAGAGGGGAATCGAATATGGGGATTTAGTGGAAATAGCTGAATTAATTGATGATAAAACTCTTTACAATCTTTCAAAGTCAAAAAATCATATAATAAAAATTTAAGAGGCAATTAAAATGGAAATGAAAGAACTAAAATTTGATATTTTCAAAGAGGGGCCCCTGGTAAAAAGTGTTTCCATAACCAAGATAATGCCCTGCATGGCTGAAGAAGGAAGGGTTAAACTAGCAATGCAACTTGATTCAACACTTGATCAGGTAATGCCCACATTTGCAAGTAAATTCCCTCCGGGAAAGGTGAATTATATCCCCCACAAAAAAATCCTAACACTTAACACCCACGAAAGGGTTATATCATTTTTCCCATCCGGGAAAATCATGATGATGAACACCAGGGACCCGGAAGAAGGGATTGAAATAATAACCGGGTTTATGGAAAAAATAAACCAGTGCTACCTGGAAAGTGAGAGTGGAAATGGTGGCGAGGATCTATCAGAAAAACTATCAAAGATTGGACCATTAAACCTCTACAATTGCCTCCCCCAGACCAACTGCGAAGAATGCGGAACTGCCACCTGCATGGCATTTTCCATGAAACTACTCTCTGGAGACAGCACCCTGAAACAGTGCAAACCGCTCTTAAAGGCGGAAAACAGTGGAAAATTGAATTCATTGAGGGAACTCTTAGGAGATCAACTAATGGAAAGCCTGGGATGGGTAGGGAACTAGCAGTTTAACGCAAAATATTAAAAAATAAATTTTTTTGGGAGATTATCAAAATTTATTCCCTCCTAAATTAACATTATAAAAAGAGAGTCACGGTATGTTAAACAAAGTTAAAAGTTTGACTTTTCAGGGTCAAACCACTAAAAACGAGCTTTTAACGCTACTTCGTGAAGATGCTCGAAAGTTGAATCTTTCGGATATCGTACGATGCAGTCTTCAAATTCAACAAGTAGCTGAATGCATACATACCAGCTATAAGAGTGAATATATAAAGGCTGAAACAGCATTCATGATCCGTATCCGGGAAGTTAAAGAGGATAACCTCCGTTACTCCGGTAAATTGGATGTGGAGGAGTTGAACACTGCCATTGACATCCTTTCTCAACAGGAAAAACTGGGAGAAAACATGCAAGAAACGGATCCGACTTTTCTCAGGATATACTCCATCCTATCTTTATATACTACATTCATTAGGGATGAACCCATCCACCAAGTGGGAACCCTTTTCCCGGGAGGGTTTACGGTTAAAAAGGAGGGGGATAAGTACACTTGCCCGGTGAAAGATAATAACGATAATAATCCGTTAGCGGTATGTCCTTTTTGCATTGCCGAGCAGGATGAAGAGGTTTAATATTTATTTTACAAAGGATTATTCCACTAACGATTTTTCCTAAACCATTCCACAGAATCTTCCAGTGAATCTTTAATGGGGCGAGGATTGTAACCTAGATCTTTCCGGGCTTTTAAATTACTTATATCACAATTACTTACCAATACTTCGGCTGAATAACTGGTGAAGAGTGGTTTGCTTTTACGGTTCCGGTAATACAGTGGAGCTAATTTCCCGGCGGCAACAGCCATCCAATGGGGAAATTTTAGCCAGGGGCGTTTTACTCTGGTGATTTCTTCCAGTACATCCATTAATTCAAGTACTGTGATCTTTTCACCGGACAATATGTAACTTTCACCTGCTTTTCCCCTTTTACAGGCCAAAATAAGCCCATTTGCCACATCCCTCACATCCACAAAGTCATAGGCTCCGTCAATGTATGCCTTTAAATCTCCTTTCATATAATTCAGGATCAATTGGCCCATTTGGGATACATTGTAGTCACAGGGGCCTATTATCCCACTGGGGCAGACGATCACTCCATCAAGACCTTTTTTCACTCCTTCTAAGACTTCCAGTGATGCCAGGGCTTTGGTTCGATCATAACCTCCCCTGGAATATTCAGGCTGGTAATGGCAGTTCTCATCAATCCGAGTCACATGTGGTGGTTCCATTAGGGCGTGAACTGAACTGGTGTAAATTAGGAGATCAACATCACTCCTGAGGCAGGCTTCCACCACATTACGGGTTCATTCCACGTTAAAACGGTAGAGAAGCTCATCCTGTCCAAGCATTATGGAGATAATTCCTGCTAGATGGAATGCCACATCTACACCATCAAATGCGGGTAAAATGGAATCAAAATCAGTTATATCTCCAGTAATGCTTTCCACATCTAGTCCAGAGAGGGATGTGATGTCATCTCTGGGAATGGTCAAAACTCTAACATCCCCTCCACGCCTAATTAGTTTATTCACCAGAACGTTTCCAATGTGTCCAGTGGCACCAGTAACTAAA
The DNA here is from genome assembly GCF_002813695.1 of Methanobacterium subterraneum. NCBI lineage: Archaea > Methanobacteriati > Methanobacteriota > Methanobacteria > Methanobacteriales > Methanobacteriaceae > Methanobacterium > Methanobacterium subterraneum. The sequence continues at coordinate 2,344,105 of NZ_CP017768.1, forward strand.
ATCATGCTTGGCCCCCAAATTTTATATCATTTATTAATTTACAAACAATCTTAATGAATTTATTTAATTTACCTATTTAAGAGTTGGGGCTTTAAATTGGTCAGATTTAGAATTTAACATCCATTTATAGGGATAATAAATTTTGGTAAAAATAAACCTAAAATAGAAAATTATACATGAATTGGACAGTTCAATGATTTAAAATTAGACAGTAAGTGTTATTTGGTGAATCTTTGCATTACTTCACGGGCAGACTTGGTCTTCACCAGAATAGAAACCTTCATACCCTTTTTCAGAACTATGTCTGGTTTTGGAATGGTTATATCTCCGTTTTCATACACTGCCACGATTATAAAGTCTTCGGTAGGGCTGATATCTCCCACTCTCTTGCCAACCACCTTCTCATTTTCCAGGTTAAAATCAAGTAGTTCGGCATCACCCTTCCCCATCACTACCAGGTCAGCGATTTTAGGTCTGATAATCAGTTTTTCCAGGTAACTGGCTGCGGTGATCTCGGGGCTGATAACCGAGTCAATACCAACCTTACGGAATGCCTCAGCATGACTGGGTTCACTTACCCTGGCAATTATTTTAGGAAGTTTGAACTCCCTCACCAGGATGCAGGCCAGAAGGTTAGCTTCATCATTTCCAGTGGCGGCCACAAAAACATCTGCACTGGACACATTAGCCTCTTCCAGAGTTTTGGTGTTGGTACCGTTACCACAAATCACCAGTGCATCCAGTTCTGCTGCAGCATTGGTGCATAAATTTTCATCATTTTCAATAAGAGTAACATCATGACCATCTGCAATCAAGAAAGAGGCCAGGTTCAAACCGACTCTTCCACCACCCATTACAACCACGTACATTTTGAAACACCTTTTAAGCAGCAATCAACATAATAATGACCATAATAATCGCACCAATCACCTTAAAGATTTAGTATTGAAAATGATAGTGCACCATATAGAATTAGTCGCTATCTATTAATAATTATATACAGTTTGCAGAATATCTTGAAACTAAAAGTGTTGGACCGGACTTAAAGATAGACCCTACTTTCCATATAAGTTTTCCGACAAATAGTAAAAACTTTATTTTAAGATTTTTCCCCATAATCATAGGGAAAAATCTAAATATCAATTGAAACTTGTTGGGTGAAGAATTAAGGATGTAAATGGAATTGGATACTGTATTAATGTAAAAATTAGGGAATGGTCTTTATTTCAATTGGATTAATTATCCAATTTGATTTTTAATTCTAAAAAATAGTATTTTATTCGAAAAAGAGTAGTAAGGGGGTGTTTAAAAAGTTATAAAAAATTTACTTAAACTGCCCCATGGGGTTGGTGTTGTTTTTTCAACACTATGGTACTGTCTGCGGAGTTTTTAAGGGCGATACTAAAACCAGGTTCTGCTCCAATAACCAGGGTTTCTTTCCCGTTTTCTTTGGCAATGTTGATCAGTGGTAAAAAGTCAGTGTTCCTGGTCATCAGGGCCACCACATCCACGTTGGGGTTGTGTATGGCTTCAAAGGCTTCAACTGCCATTTGAACATCTATGTCTCCGGCTACAATAATAGGGGATAAACCCTGGTTAACAATGGCTTCAATAAGTTTATCTGATGCATACTGGTTTAGGAAAACCTTCCCCACCTTTATTTTCCCGTAATCTGCAAGTATTTCTTGTACTACGTCCAGATCAAAGTTGAATTCCTTTCGTAGCATGTTAGGCCCATCAATTAATAAAGCAACACTTTTAACATGAGATTCTCCCATTCGAGGGATGTATTCTTTAAATTTTTCGAGGTTACGCATTTTTCCTCCTGGTTCTATTCAATGATAAACACGAGCCAGTGTTTTAATATAATATTATTAATAATTTTATAGTTCTTATCATTATTCTTAAATGTTTGTTTTTTAAGCTTTTTAAACCATGCATGACATTGAATTCATATGGTTTCAGTCATAACGATTCTTGATATGGTCCTTTTAATTCTTTTGGAATTAATTAAGAACTAGTCTATTTTATTTAATCCCAATAATAAATAGCTATGCCCAAATTACACCCAAATATCTGATAAATCAAGAGAAATTTAAGCAGCCCTAAATATGCTGATTATCTTTTGGAATACTTTATTGGGTTAAATCTAGATTTTACTTATAAAAAAAGTTTAAAAAAAAGATTTCTCTGAAATTATTTCATTTTTATAACTGGAAACTGTACTTCGGTTAAAAGTTCGCTTTCCGGAACTTCTTGGGGATCGTTGAGGTACACTTCAGTCACTGGCCCTACAATATCGTAACCATTTTCAACAGCATAATCCACCACGGCATGTATAACTGGCCCAACCTTGGTATAAGGTCCTTTGTGAATAGCTGACAGAACCGTGTGTTCAGGGATTTCTTTGATACCTATTTTACCTTCGGCCACGGCATCTCCCTTAAATGAAAAACCAATCTCGTATCTCAAGTCTTCCTCAGCCACATCTTCGGGGCTGTTGTAGTAGGTTCCATAAACCCGGCCAGCCATTTCAAGCTTTTTTTCCATAATCCATTGTCCTACTTCCTGTATGTATTCAGGAATCTTATCATAAGTTCCACTGTGTGGAATGTAAGCCACTTTGGCTTCTTCAATTCTTTTTTCTATTACTTCCATGGTTCCACCATAACCTTAGATTTGTTTTTCATTTGGTACATATTTTATTGATTGTTAAATGATCATCATTTCCCGAAACCTTTATATATGAACTTCACCAACTATTCATAACTTTCAGTAAGTACTGAAAATTAAGAAAATAGTAAAAGTTTTTAAATGGGGTTTAGAAAATGAATGAAATTCTAGAAACAATTAAAACCAGAAGAAGTGTTCGTAAATATCAAGATAAGCAGATTAAAGATGAAGAACTGGAAAAAATCTTAGAATCAGCCATATACGCGCCTAACGGGGCCAATACTCAATCCTGGCATTTTACAGTAATTCAGAATAAAGAGCTGATAAACCAGATCAATGAAGGGGCTAAAGAAGTGATGAAAAAGATAGACATCCCCTGGATTGCCAACATGGGGAAATCAGAGGACTTAAACATCTTCCACCATGCACCAACGGCAATTATTGTATCTGCCAATAAGGAAAGCCCAACTCCAACTGAAGATGCTTCGGCAGCAACACAGAACATGCTCCTGGCAGCAGAAAGCATGGATATAGGATCCTGCTGGATTGGTTTTGCCAAATTCTACTTCATTAACTTGGAAAACATGAAAAAATTCAAAATACCTGAGGGTTATGAAGTTAAATCTGGAGTTGCTCTGGGTTACAAGGCCGGAGAAAATCTAAAAGCCCCAAAAAGAAATAGAAACGTGTTCACTTACTTCAGATAATTTAGAACTTGGAAATGATAATATGGTGAAAAATGAAGATTCTCCCAAGGAAGAATTTAAAAAGGCTATATATAACAGTTTCAGAGCTTTGGGGGTGGATGATTTCCCCTCCATGCTGATGTCAGTTCTTCAAAGTGAGCCGGAAGAGATATCACTAGGTGAACTATCCCAGATGACTGGTTACAGTCTCTCTGCATTGAGTACCACTCTTAAGGCCATGGAAGAAAACAACATGGTGAAACGGTTTAAAAAACCAAAATCACGGAAAGTCTACGTTTTCATGGATAAAGACCTGGTTACACTCTACACTGAGCTCCAGAAAAAACGTTATAACCAGTCGTTGCTACCATTTTTTCAAATACTGCCCAGAATAATCCAGAAATATAAAGATAAAGAAGAATTTAAAAGCGAAATTGAGATGTTGGAAGACTTCGGGGAGCAGTTAAAATTTTTAGATGAACAAAGCCGAAAATTTATTGAAGAATTAGAAAAATGGAGAGATATCAGGGGAAAATAATTTAAAAGAGGTTGTAAAATGAATAAAAATTTGGATAAAGGGTTAAACCGGAGTTCTGATTGCGCTCCGATAAGTTCCCTCTACTGCAATTTGAAGTTAAGGATAACTGGTGATCTCAAAAATAAAGACCTGGAAAAACTTTATAACTGTAATTTATGCAATCATTGTCATCTTGCAGGGGTTAATCAAAGTGCAAGGGAAAATGTGGTGAAAAAGGGAATCATAGCTCGGCATGTTGCAGAAATCAGGGAAAAAATCGCTAAATTCGGGAATTCCTATGGGATTGAAAATGAAAAAGGGGATGATGGGACTTCGAATACAGAAACCCTGTTATTTAAAGGATGTACACCTACTTATAAAACTCCGGAAATACTCCTGGCAGCAGAAAATATTCTGAAAGCCGAAAAAATAGATTACAGTAACCTCGATAATGAAACCTGTTGTGGTAACATACTGTTCAATCTGGGTGATGTGAGTGCTGGTGAAGAAGCCGTAAGAAGAAACATTGACAAATTTAAACAAAAGGGAGTTAAAAGAATCATAACCTTGTGCCCGGGATGTTATAATGCACTTAACAAATATTACCTGGGTAATGATGGATTCAACCCTGAGATAATCTTACTCGCTGATTTAATCAGTGAAATTACCATTAAAGGTAAATTCAGCATTCAGGATCCCTGCCACGCACGGGAAAAGGGGCGAGTGGTAAGAAACATCCTTCCTCATTCAAAAAACAAAACTAACAGTCCCTGCTGTGGAGCTGGAGCAGGGGTCATGGCTCATAACCCGGTAATGGCCACCAGTAAAGCCCTGAAATCTTTCGAAGACAATAAAACTACGGTGACATATTGTCCCTTCTGTTACCTTAATCTGACCCGAGTAAAACCAGGAAAAGTAAAGGACCTATACATATTAATAGATGAAAATAAAGCCATTAACCCTGAAATCAGCCCCTATTAGGATACTAAGTTTAATATTCCAGTAGTTGAATATTACTAAGGATTATTTGTAATAATTCACGAAATGTACTCATTACTTATGGTTTTGGCTGATAAGTTCCTGGGTAGGGGGTTAATTTAGGTTTATGAGGTAAGTGGGTCATATCTATAATCTAAAACCCCCATAATTATATCTTAAATGAAAAAAACTATATTTTCATGACAACAAGTTATTCTGATTCAATAAATAATTGGGTGACCACCAGTCGTATTGAAACACTGGTAGATGGTATATTTGCCATTGCCATGACCCTCCTGGTTTTAAGCATAGGTGTTCCTGATGTATCTTCGGTATTGAATGAAGCCGCATTACAACAGCAACTGTGGGATTTATGGCCCAAACTACTAAGTTATGCCCTTAGTTTCTGGATACTGGCCGGGTTCTGGAGGGTTAATCACCAGCAATTTTTCTTCATTAAACATTCCAACACTACTTTGATCACCATCAATGTTTTCTGGCTGCTTTTCATAGCAATGGTTCCTTTTTCCACCGAGATAATTGGAGAATTTGGTAACTACTTTACAGCCAATATGATATTCCAGTTGAACCTGTTTTTTGCCGGTGTCCTGTATTGTGTCAACTGGGTCTATGCAGTCCGTAAAGGATTGGTAGATGAAAAATTAGATGAATCATCCAAGAGGATGGTTACTCGAAGCAGTATGATTCTACCATTTTTATCCATAGTAGCCCTTGGATTGTCTTACTACTTCTTTGCCTGGGCTAATCTTGTGTATTTAGCCAATCCACTAATAAAAAAAATCATCCAGTAAAATAGTGGTAGAGTAGGGATAAATATTACACCCTACTCCTATCACTACATTTTTTTTCTGATGGCAGGATGCGTATTCACCCATTATACAACCACCAGTAGTCTTCAAACTTCGAGAAGATTACTTACAAGATATTCTACTCTTTAATCACTGGGAACTGAACTTCAGTTAAAAGTTCACTTTCGGGAACCTCATCTGGACTATTGAGATAACTTTCCAGAACCGGGCCCATTATCTGGTAACCCTCCTTTTGAGCATATTCAACCAGGGCCATGTAAACTGATGCTGCCTCACCGTAGGGTCCTTTGAATATGGTGGAAACCACCTGGTGTTCTGGAACTGTTTTTATCTGAATATCCCCCTCACCATTTAGTTCACCAACAAAGGCCGCTCCCACTTCCCAATCCAGTTCTTCTTCTGATACTTCCAGTGGATTGTTGTAATACAAACCGTATACTGGTATTTGTATCTCCACATTCTGGGTCATAAGCCACCCCACCACTTTTCCCAGAGTTTCCGGGATCTGCATATAACTACCTTTCATGCGTATGAATGCCATCTGCTGCTGGGGAATCTTTTTTATCTCAATTTCCATCATCACACTTCCAAATCATTCTTTTAGTTTCCAAATACACATCATTTAGATTAAATGTGGGCTGGTGATATAAATGAAGTTTTTCCAAGGGTTTGAAAAGTATTATAACTGCACCGAAATTATTATCGTTATTTTATTAATTTAGAAGGGATATAATAATGGTTAGTACATTCCATGTGAGTGACAAAATGGCCAGTTACACCTTCTTAGACTTAATTGATCCAGAAAGAATAAAGAAAATACTGGAAATATTCCATGATCTTACCGGTATAACTTCTACTTTAATAGATTCTGAAGGTAACATCTTAACTTGTGCTGATGGAACCTGGGTTGCTGCGGGTTGGCAGGATATATGCATCAATTTCCATCGAAAGCATCCAGAAACACTTAAAAGGTGTCTTGAAAGCGATACGCATCTTTCTGGTAATTTAACTGCTGGGGAGAAATATTCCTGTTACCATTGTCTTAATGGGTTGGTGGACATGGCAGTACCGGTTTATGTGGGGGGTGAACATTTAGCTAATGTATTCGCTGGCCAGTTCTTTTTCCAACATCCAGATGAGGATTTCTTCAGAAAACAGGCCCAAAAATATGGTTTCAACCCGGAAGAATATATAAATGATTTAAGGAAAGTCCCGGTTTTCGATGAGGATTATATCAATAAAGGAATCAAATTTTTAGTGGAATTAGCTGAAATAATTGGTGAAATGGGATTGAAGGAGAAATTACTCCTGGAAACCAATGAACAACTTGAAAAAAGCCATAAGGAACTACTTAAAGTAATAACTTCCATGCCTATTCCCATGGGCATTATAAACTCTCAAAATGGGACGATAGAGTTATTAAATGATAAATTCACAGAATTTACAGGTTACAGCTTGAATGAAGTCCCTGACATGAAAACATGGTGGAAAAAAGCATTTTCAGACGAAATTATCCGAGAAAAGACTAGGAATGATTGGATTCATCGTAGAAAAAATGTTGAAATCACTGGTGATGATATTGTTCCCGTGGAATCTGAAATTACTTCTAAAAAAGGCTTAAAAAGAGTAGTAAGATTCTATCTGAGGCCCATGGAAAATTTTGACATAGTATCCCTGGTTGATTTAACGGAAATACGTAAAGCTGAAGAAAAGGAGCGCCAGTACTATCAGGAACTCCATACCATAAATGAAACATTCATCCAACTTCTCGGTGTCCAGAGTGATGTGGAAATATTCAAGATAATAGGAAAATCAGTTAAAAACCTTTTACCATCTTCCATGGTCACCATAAGTTCCCTGGTGTCAGATAAAAGACATATGAAAATTGTGGATGTTTTGGGGCTGGAAAAATTCACAGATGCCCTGGAAAAATTCAAGATAGACCCATTCGCATTGACTTTTTCTTTAAGTGAACTGGATTCAAAATTACTATTCCTGCACCAGGAGGGGAAACTGGTCCGATCTGAAGAAGGCATATATGGGGTTGTAATGGGTAAAATACCTCGCAAAGTATGTGAATTAATAGAAAGATTTGTGAATATTGGTGAAGTTTACAGCATTGCTTTTTTATGGGAAAAAAACCTTTATGGGGGTTTGGTTATTCAAATTCCTCAAGGAGAAACCCTACATCATAAAGAAGCCATTGAAACCATTGTCCATCAGGCTTCCATTGCCATTCAGCGCATTAGGGCAGAAGAAGATCTGATTAAAAGTGAAGACAAGTATCGGGCCTTCATCAACTCCACCTCGGACATGGCCTATCTCAAGGATAACCACTTTAGATATGTAATGGTTAACCAGGCCAATCAAAAGTTTTTCAACCGTACTGAAGAAGAAATCCTGGATAAAACTGATTTTGATTTAATGCCTTTAGAATCGGCTCAGAACTGCCGTGAAAGTGATGAAGAAGCTTTAAAAAATCAGAAAATACTTGTTACTGAAGAAATAATTGGAAAAAAGATATATGAAACTTTGAAATTCCCGGTGAATATTGGGAATGAAAAAATGGGGGTGGGAGCTTTCATCCGTGATATTACTGATAAGAAGAAAGCTGAGAAAGCCCTCAAAGAATCTTTGGAAGAAAAAGAAGTTCTCCTAAGAGAAATTCATCACAGGGTTAAAAATAACATGCAAATAATTTCCAGCCTATTAAATCTGCAGAAAAAGTATGTGGAAGAGGAGGAAACTGTTAACATCCTGGTAGAGAGTCAGAACCGGATAAAAACCATGGCCATGATCCATGAGAAACTCTACCAATCTCCCAACTTAACCAGTATAAACTTCAAGGAATATACCGAAAAACTGGTTAATGATCTCTTTTATTCCTATGGTAAGAAAATGAGTGTAATTAAAACTTCTTTCCACATGGAGGAGGTTAAAATAGGTCTGGACACAGCAATTCCATGTGGTCTGATTTTGAATGAACTGGTAACCAATAGTTTGAAATATGCCTTCCCTGAGGATAGAACTGGAATTATAACAATTAAATTTAGATCAGAAGGTGAATATTTCATTTTAAAAGTATTAGATGATGGGGTGGGAGTGCCTGAGGATATTAAACTGGAAAATAAGGATACATTAGGTTTTCAATTGGTAACCAGTCTGGTAAAACAGTTAGATGGCACAGTTCAGATGGATAGGTCCCATGGAACATCTTTCACCATCAAATTCAAGGAACTGCATTATAGCGATCGAATGTAGATTAATGGGCATTTATCACTAGACAAACTAATATCTCACTACACCCTCAAATTTAACCGGTTAAAAATCCCGTTTACCTTCAAGAAACCTTTCAACTCCCTCTTTTTTGATTTTTCTAAGATTTCTAAGATTAGCATCATTATGCACTGGTTTTAAGAAGTTGAACTTCGCGCAGTTTTCAAATTCATCACACTGCCAGCAGCCCTGATATTCATTTTTCAGGGCACACTGGGCAATTTCACAATACTCAGAACGTGAACTACCCTTACATCCTTTGCATCTTAAATTTTCCATAGCTCCTAAACATTGGAAACATTCAGGGTAACTTTTAAATTCTTTAAAGGGAATAACTTTTGCCACTTCATCAAACTTGTATTTTTTCAATTCTTCTCTCAGATCTCGGGCTAAATCAGCAATCGAACCGGTATAACCATGACAATCTCCACAGTAGAGTCCACAGTAACTAACTAAACTCTCATCAATCTCGGTTTCACTTATATTTCTAGTTAATTTTTTTTTATCCATTTATTCCCCTCCCATCCATTATTATTCTTTCTTTAATCCACAGGATATGGGTTTCCAAATTCTACAATTTAGAACATATATAACTAATTAGATTTTCTCCTTCAACTTCCACAGAATCAATTGAAAATCCAGATTTCACCAGTAATCCTTCCATAATCCAGTCATAGGTGCTGAACTCATCACGGATATGGGTGTTGGTTTCACTGGCCAGGGGAGCACCGGCAAGATCCCGTATATTTTTTATCATACCTTCAATAGCCCTTTGATGGTCCTGAACTGGGAAGGTGAATACTACATCAAAAAGATATAATTTACCACGGGGTTTTAGAATTTCTGCTATTTTTAAAAGTGCCACGGATTTCCAGAAATCAGGCAGATGGTGCAATGCTAATACAGAGATGATTTTATCCACTTCACAAGATGCTTCATGATTGTAGGTTAAAAAGCCTGCATGGTGAGTTTCAATATTTTCTATATTTTGTTTTTCAGCCTTTTCATTGAGAATGCCCAGCATCTCTTTTGAAACATCAACACCGATAACCTTCTGACAATACTTGGCCAAATTTAATGTAATTCCCCCTGTTCCGCAGCCAAACTCCAGGGCAGTGTCTCCTGGTTTAACATTCAACCGACGGATAATTACCTGTGTTTCTTCTTCAAAATTCCGGAACTGGTGTTGATCATCATATTCTCTGGCTATTTCCGGATTTAAATAATCCACTCCAGATTGTTTTTCATTATAATACCATTCTGGGTTCATTTTTATTTTTCCCCTCATAATCCCATTTAACAGGAAAAATTCCTCTTTTACCTAATTTTTCCTTTAAAATCCTTATTTTAGGCATCCATCTCCAATATTATTATGTTGATTAAGATTAACTACTTTAACACATATATTATGAACTGGCATCAGCTAATCTGATATCTCACAGTATGGGCTATTTAGGAATATGTCGATTATCAAAAGACTGATGAGTACCAGTTATGTGCCATTTATTTATATCAGATAAAATCATTTATAATGAAACCCTATCTGGAATCAGTGATTTTTATGAGTTCTTTAAATTTTGAGAATCAAAAGGCATTAGCAGAGAGATTTGTCTCCCAAATGTTAGAGAAAAATTATGACAGGGCAGCCAGCCAGTTTGATGACCAGATGAAAACTGCTTTTCCTGAATCTGAGTTAAAAAAGTCATGGCAACGTGTAACTCTACCAGCAGGCGATTTAATCCAGATGGGTGTGTTGCAAACTGCTGAAATGGAAGGACACCGGATTGTTAGTGTCAGATGTCAGTTTGAATTGTCTGCTATTGATGTACAATTGGTATTTAATAGTCAGGGCCAAATTAGTGGATTGAGTTTAATTCCCTCAAAAACTGAGTACCATCCACCTGCATATGTAGATATTTCCACTTTCCAAGAGGTGGAAGTGACTATTGGGAATGGTAAATGGGCAGTGCCAGGTACCCTTACAATCCCAAATAGTTCTTCTGATAATACTGAATCGTTTCCAGGTGTGGTGCTGGTTCATGGTTCCGGCCCCAATGATCGGGATGAAAGTATTGGCCCCAACAAAATATTCCGTGATCTGGCATGGGGTTTGGCTTCAAAAGGAATTGCAGTGCTAAGGTACGATAAGCGAACCCTTAAACATGCTTCAGAGTTTACAGAAAGCCTGATTTCAAAGATGACTGTTAAAGAAGAAGTCATTGAAGATGCACTACTGGCAGTAAACTTAATGCGCGAGGCACCTGAAATCGATTCAAAAAATGTTTTCTTGTTGGGTCACAGTTTAGGTGCGTCTGTTGCCCCTCGTATCGGAGAGCAGGATCCGGATATAGCAGGATTGATTATCATGGCCGGGAATATCCGCCCACTTGAAGATACTATCTTAGAACAATTCACCTACCTTTACAGTCTGTCTGGATCTATGACTGATGAACAGAAGGCCACACTGGAATCTTTGAAGGTTAAAGTTGCCCGTGTCAAGGACCTCAAACCTTCGGAGGAAGTTCCATCTACAGAACTACCTTTAGGAATCTCTGCCACATATTTCAGGGATTTAGGCAGCCACCCCACTGAAGAAATCCTTAAAAAACTGTCCATGCCAATGTTGATTTTGCAGGGCGGACGTGATTACCAGGTTTCACCCACCAATGACTTTGAAATATGGGAAAAAGAATTGAAAACCCGTGATAATGTGTATTTAAAACTTTTCCCCAGTTTAAATCATTTATTCATTGAAGGGGAGGGTAAATCAACCCCACAGGAATACGGGGTTGAGGGTCATGTTAGTGAAGAGGTGATAGAAGTTATCAGTCAATGGTTAAAAGTTGGGTAGAGCCAGACATTTAATCTGTTAAATAGCTACCTTTCATTTCCTTTATTTTTCCTTTATTCCCATCTGGAGGATCAATAAATGTCATATAAATCCCATATACCCAATGCACTAACATCCATCAGATTCCTGGCCGGTCCCATCTTTTTTTACACATTCTTAAATGATTTATTCTCAGCATCACTTTTTATACTAGTTTTTTCAGGCATTACCGATGTATTGGATGGTTATGTAGCGAGGAAAATGGGCACATCCTCAGATAAAGGAGCATATCTCGATGTGACTGCGGATTTTCTCCTGATTCTAATTTGTTTCGGGGCCTATATCATCAGAGGATGGTATGATCCCCTGATCATGGGGTTAATCATCACCATGTTCTTGCTTTTCGTGGCCACATCCGGCTTTGAGAAACCAGTTTACGATCCTCTGGGCAAATATCTGGGAGCTTATCTCATGTTAATGATATTAATCTCCCTCATATTCCCTGAACGAGTTATATGGCAATTATTGCTCATTTTGTTGATAATAATCTGTTTAACATCTGTCCTAACTCGCTTCTTCTTTATGCGCAGATCATATAGTTCCTAAACCTTTAAGTTGATAAACTTAAATCGCGCTGAACTTTACTAGATTAATGAAGAAAGTATCAGGGGGAACATGACATGCAACACTATATCTGCAGAGAAGTGACTGATCATGGCTGATTCCAATCCTTTTTTCCAGTAAAGCCAACCAAATATTATTGCACCAATTCCGTTCAGTACTATGGCTCTGGCAATTACCAGGGGGGTGATGGCGGTTATTGATCCAGTTATAGGCAAGTGTCCGACTCCGAAGAGAATGGCAGTTATTATAATGGCTAACCATATTCCCACTGTGGTGGGCTTCCCCTCTGGGGTTTTTTTAATTTTGTAGAATATCCAGACTATAACTGTCATTACAAATAGTCTAAACAATATTTCCTCCCCAATACCACCATAGAAAGATGCTAAGAAGCTCTTCCAAACTGGTACTGTCAACTCTGCACCCTGGAGAATACTGGATGCTGATGTGAAGATGAAGCTAAATAAAATGATTAAAACACCGGCAAGAACTCCTAACTCTACTGAAATTCCTAAAATTGATTTAAAGTAGTTTCCTACTTCTTTACCTTCTAACCAACCCTCCAATATGGGTATTTTGAACCCAACACGTTTATATAGGGTTAAACCAACCAGGATGGCAATTGCAAACAGAATTATGCTTTGTATTAATTGTGCAATTAGAACAACCGGGGTGAAAACACTGGCTAATGCCGGGCTGAGTGCCAGGGCATAGGGAAGGACCAGCACACTGGCAATAATACTCGTCACAAAAAGAATCAGAAATAATTTCCAATTAATGTTTAATTTCATATTTGTCACCTACTCAATACTTAATTTTCATGTTCATCAATATTATTCAACGTATTTGAGGAGTATAACCTTTTGGTGTTATTGATAAAGTTAAGTAAACTTATTATCTTTCATTTTTTAATAGATCTGTTAGATTAAGCGCCCAACTACGTATACCCTCCCAGTCACGGAAATCATGACGTTTAGTTGGATCTAATCCCTTTTTTTCCAAATCTTTTTTGAAAAATCTTTTGGTGAGGTTAAAGGCTATTCCATGTTTGGCATCAGGGTCATAAACACTACCAAAAAGTCCGGTTGCCACTGGTTGATTTACCAGATTCTTGGCTGCCACTTCATCCAGGTATTTCTCTTGGCCTTCAGCCTGACTATCTTCTTCATTGGCCGCACCACAACTAACAAATAGGGCCACCTTCTTCTCCGCTAGGGAGGATTTATTGTTATTTAAGAATTTAAGGGATCCTTTGGTCCATTTACCCATCTTTATCCCACTTCCCACTATCACCAGGTCGTAAGGGGTGGCATCACAATCCTTGATCCTTCTGATATCGACCAAGTCAACTTCCACTTCTTCTTCCTGAATAAACCTGGCTATTTCTTCTGCTATCTCTGCAGCGGTGCCGTATCGACTTCCATATGCAACTAACGCTTTCATGAATCATCAACTCCTTATTTTTTAGTTTCCTTGTATAATTCACTGGATGTTCTTTCCAGTTTACCCATTATTTCAAACAAATTTTTTATATCAACATCTTCCAGTCCCTGGAATAATGAGACTATGGATTTAGTATTTTCTGGAGTTCTCTTGTCCCAGTACTCAAAACATTCTGCTGTGACTTTTAAACGGTTGATACGCCTATTTTCAGGGTCTCGTTCTATTTTCAAAAATCCTCTAGCTTCCAGACGAGTGGCTAGTTGTTTCACATTCTGGTGGGTAGTGCTCATGGCATCAGCCACCTCTTGCATGGAAGGAGGATTTCGAAAGGCATTGGCCATCACGATCATCATCAGCCATTGTTTGGTGGTTATCTGGTCATCGGCCAGATCTTTGCCGATTATATATCCCCATCTCTGCTGGATAAGGAATAGGACTATTAAGATGTATTTTTCCATCTCCAACCTTTCCGAACGGTATTCTTCCTTAATTTCATTTGAATCCTTCATTATTTTACCCGCATGGTTTTTACAACACTTTTATGTGCTTCAACATATTTATTTCCATTCTAGGAGCCCCTTACCTGGAAGTAGAATGCTACAAAAATTATGATTCCCAGTACAGTGACAATTTCCCAATAGGTAATATATTACATATTTAGGTAATATATTACCTAAAAAGTACGATTTACTATATAAATTTTGTGGTGGTACCCATAAAAACATAAAATTCAAAAACCTATTATAAAATAACAGGGAGGGGGCTGATTAAATTGAAAAATTCACATTCCCACCACAAAATGGGACACCAAACAAAATCAGATGACCATGACCATGATGGAGATGGGCATGATCATCATCACATGATTGAAGATTATAAGAGACGTTTCTGGATTTGTCTAATTTTAACCATTCCTATACTTATTTTATCCCCTCATATCCAGCACATCTTTGGAGTGCATGATATCCTGATGTTTCCAGGTGATGTTTACCTACTCTTCGCCCTATCATCAGTGGTATACTTTTACGGGGGCTACCCCTTCTTTCAGGGAATTTACAAAGAACTTAAGGTGAGAAATCCAGGAATGATGACCCTGGTGGCCGTGGCAATCACCACTGCTTATCTTTACAGCAGTGCAGTGGTTTTCGGACTTCGGGGTGAGTTATTCTTCTGGGAACTGGCAACCCTTATCGATATCATGCTCCTGGGCCACTGGTTAGAGATGAGGTCAGTGATGGGTGCCTCCCGTGCCCTGGAGGAACTGGTGAAACTGCTGCCCAGTCGTGCCCATAAGTTAATGCCTGATGGGGAGACTATGGATGTTCCCCTGGAGGATCTGTCAGTGGGTGACCAAGTGTTAATCCGGCCGGGAGAAAAAATCCCAGTGGATGGGGAGATAATCAAGGGCGAGACCAGTATTGATGAATCAATGCTTACCGGTGAATCAAATCCAGTTTACAGAATTCAAGGCCAAAATGTAATTGGTGGTGCTATCAACGGTGACGGAGCTATCCGGGTGGAGATCCAGAAAACAGGGGAGGACTCTTTCTTATCCCAGGTGATAAAGCTGGTGGGAGAAGCTCAAAAAAGCAGTTCACAGACCCAAAACCTGGCGGATCGATTCGCAATGTGGCTGACTGTAATCGCCCTCACCTGTGGTTTCATAACTTTAATAGTCTGGTTGGTAGTAACTGGCCAGGATATGGCCTTCTCCTTAGAAAGGGCGGTGACAGTAATGGTCACCACCTGCCCCCATGCCTTGGGTCTGGCCATACCGCTGGTTGTTGCTGTTTCAACTGCTTTAGCCGCTGGAAACGGACTTTTAATTCGTAACAGAACATCATTCGAGAATGCCCGAAACATAGATGCGGTGATTTTTGATAAAACCGGTACTTTAACCCAGGGTAAGTTTGGAGTGACTGATATAATACCCATTGCTGATGGAATTGATACTCGTGAAGTTCTAAAGTACGCAGCATCACTTGAAGCCTATTCTGAACACCCCATTGCCAGGGGGCTGGCTAAAGAAGTTGATGAACACTATCCTGTTGATAAATTCCAAGCCATTCCTGGCAAAGGGGTTAAAGGAATCATCCAGGGCCGTAGGGTGGAGGTGGTCAGTCCTGGCCACCTCACAGAAAGGGGATTTACCCTGGATAATGAAGAGTTGAATGAACTATCCCGGGAAGGAAAAACCATAGTTATGGTACTGGTTAATGGAGTACTTACCCTGGCAGTGGCTCTGGCAGATATCATCCGGCCAGAATCAAAGGAAACAATTTCCAGTCTTAAAAGTATGGGCATTAAATGTATCATGATCACCGGGGATAAAAAAGAAGTTGCTGAATGGGTTTCCAGCGAACTGGGACTGGACCAGTACTTTGCAGAAGTTCTACCATACCAAAAAGCAGGGGAAGTTAAAAAAATACAGGATGGAGGTTTCACCGTGGCCATGACTGGTGACGGGATTAACGATGCTCCCGCCCTGGCCCAGGCTGATGTGGGAATAGCAATTGGGGCGGGGACTGATGTGGCCATAGAAACTGCAGACATAATCCTGGTCCGGAGCAACCCCCTGGATGTCCTTAAAATAATCCAGCTAGCCGGTTCCACCTACCGTAAAATGGTGGAGAACCTGGCCTGGGGGGCAGGATACAACATATTCGCCATACCCCTGGCAGCAGGTGTCTTATCAGCATATGGAATCATCCTAACCCCTGCTATGGGGGCGGTGTTGATGTCCGCCAGTACCATCATTGTGGCGGTTAATTCCCGATTTTTGAGGATGGGGAAATAGATTTTTTCATTATTTGCCCTAAGAAATCTATTTCTACATTTCAATTTTCAGAGTATATGCATGGTTTAAATCTGTGGTACATTTTCTCTGATTATTTGAAATCCATAATTAAGATGATCACAATTCAATTTTTCTGCAAAATGTAAAAAATAGAACAATTATCTTCTGGATTGTTCTTAAACATTTTAATTTCATTTTCTTCATCTTCCAAAGCCTGCTGGACTTGGGGATTATCAATATATTTTTCCTGCAAATCTTTAATGTGTTTTTCATAGGGCCGGAGGAATTGAGACCACCAGATGCGATGATGAACCATAAAAGAATCCAGTAACCTGTAACCTGATTTTTCAATGATGTCCTTCTTTTCCACGTGTTTCTGGTAGGGATCGTGAACCACCAGAAAACCATTATCTTTAATTAAGCGCCTCAAATCTTCCAATCCCTTCTGGAAACCAATGGCGAATATTGATCCTTCGGCCCAGATAATATCAAAACTTTCATCAGGAAAATCCAAATCCAATAACGAACAATTCAAGGTTTTAACTTGTTTTTCAAGTTTTTCGGATTTCATTTTTTCATCAAGATAATCAAGTGCATCTTGATCTATATCAGTGGCCAGTATCTCCCCACCACTAACCCTGGCAAGTTCAAGGGTAGGAACTCCAGTACCACACCCCACATCAAGTATTTTAGGATTATCTATTTTAGGAAGTTTGAAAAAAGCATTTCGAGTATATATATTCAAATTCTGCCGGAAATGATCTTTATTTATTATTTTTAAAGTATTAGTGTGCATTATTTAATCCACCTTTTTCTGAGAGTTATGGGTAAACCTTAAAATATTCTGAAGGAGGCCTGTTCTATAGAATCCAAGAACCTTATTTTTCAGATATTTTCTGGAGTAACTCCTTTATTTCCACCAGTTCATCAATGATCCTTTCTGGAAGATCTTCAGGTTTTCCAATGGGTTCTTCAAAGGTTTGGACACCAACTGGTTTTTTGCCCTTCACCCGGTCCATGATAATATGCCTGAGTTCTTCAAAACCTTCCACACCATCTATGGTTATTTCCGAAGAGTTTCCCCATCCCTGGTTGGGATTGGAATAACCGGCAGTTTGAATTTTTAACGATCCTATACTCAACATACGGGATATAGGTCCCTGGGCAATATCTATATTGGTGATTCGATTATAGGGGATAATACCTGTGTTTTTAAACCACACACCCCTTCTCCATTCTACTTCTTCAGAATCCAGTTTGTAACTGATGGAGGTATAAAATTTGGGGATCCAGTAAATAACAAAGATCAGGATCAACAGGAGTGGAACAGAAATGATAAGGGTTATCCATGATGCTACCATAAAAGCCAGGGGAATGTACCATATAAGAACCGAGAAAATAATGGTAATTACAAAGTATATAAAATAAAGGTTTCGCAGCTGTTTCGCAGGGTTAAACTCCTCTCCAATTTTCCAGTTAACCATATCATCACCTTTTAATGGGGTATATGTTTATTTATTTAATTGTACATCTGATTTACTTCATAAAAATATTGAAGATCTTGAGGGAAGATCTTTTGGAAACTGTTTATATTTTTGAAATTCCCCTTATAACTTAATTTCTCACTAGAATCAGGGAAAGTAGATGAAAATCACCACGGGATTGGAATAATCTTCAAACCAGTAAATCCATCAATCTCTAATTACAATGGTTCCGGCAACCATATCCCCAATTCTCTGTTTTCTATCAGACTTTACACTCACTATCAGACCCAATAAACCTGGTAGGATGAATGGAATCATATCTGCAACTAGGAATAGATTCCTTAAAATACTCTGCTGGTAGCTGATGGGTTTTTGAGTATCTTCAGCCACTACCCTAAGTCTCATGACTATTTTACCTATAGTTTTACCATTTTTTTCCATTAAAATCAGATAAAACAGAATTATGATGATAGTTAGGATTATCCATATTCCTGAAGCCAGTTCAGGGCTTAATATATCAGGGTTGGGAATGGTTAAGGTTAAAAACATCATTATTGCCAGTAAAACTCCAGATAGAATCGTAAATAGCATCATGTCAATTAAGAAGGCCACTAACTTTCTGGGGATGGAAGCATACTCCCGGGCTATTGGTTCCCCACAGTTCATACAATAAGTGGAAATACCTGGGTTGATGGTTTTACAGTCAACGCATTGGATTTCTGATGGAATGTGGGGGGTTTCATTTAATCTGTGCTGAGTTTTGAATATTAACGATAATTTATCACTTTTTTTCCAGAATACAACGGCCAAAAGGATGAACGGCAGGATGAAGTAGGGAACACCCAGGGATGGTTCAAATCCCATGGTAAACATGGATGGCAAGTCACCCATGAAATCCACACCATTTACCATGGTGGTTACCAGGATGTTATTGGCAATATGGGCGCCAATAGCAGTTTCCAGGCTGTTTTCTCCCAGGGTGATTATTCCCAGTACAATTCCAAAGATGAACATGTTAAAAACTGCTGTCAGGCTTGTGGCAAAATTTTCACCATTCCAAAAATGTCCAATGGCGAAAATAACCGAAGTGAAAAAAAGGGGAAGGAATGGTTTCCGGGTTAAGAGTCCTATTCCCTGCATTAAATACCCTCTGAAAAATATCTCTTCGAAAGAGGCTTGTATGGTAAAAATAATTAAACTCAGAATTAGGAGGGTTAAAAATGGTAGATCCAGGGATAGTTTAACTGATGAGGGGTTGAGGAGCACATCCAAGAGGATGGCAACTCCCATAATCAGGGACCAGAGACCAGCCCCCTTTAACATCCTCTTCCAATTAAAACGGTTAACAGTGTTGATCATGTTAATAATCTGTTTATGATGGATAAAACGGGAAAAACCATAGAAAATTAAAAAAGACAGAGTATAATATATCCCCAGAGTTACAATAAAAAGCAGGGGAGTTATCCCCTCTGTCACTTTATCTGGATTTATATCCATGTCAGTGGGAGGGGTGAGGATAATAAATGGAATTAACATCAATAGAAGAAGTATAAATGACCCTATCCAGGTTGTGATGCTAGTTAGGAGATATCTCCACCAGTTATTTTTTCCCTGGCGGGCATTGTCCAAAAAGGTTATTCGGTCCATTTTATCTTAACCAAAATCAATTTTATAGCCAATAAAGTCCTGGTTTTAATCGGATTAATATTATAATCTGTTGTTTTAGGGGTGTTGATGTTTTTTAGTGAATTGAAGAATATTGCTGTATTATTTATCCATTGTATATTAATATTACTGTCTATTTCAATAAAAACGGTAATCATAATAAACCTGAATTCATTGAAATAAAATGAATCAGGATATTTTTAAATTATTTTTAACAAAAAAATCATTAGATTTTAATTTAAGCGCCGGGACTGGGATTTGAACCCAGGATGAGCATCGCTCATAGGATTTCGAATCCTACGCCTTACCTGACTAGACTATCCCGGCATGCACATTGAAATTAAATTCACCTGGCATTAATATTTTTGGTTGATAAGTCTTCTTGGTGTAAACATTTATATGTACATTTGAACATCCATTCATATGAACATTTTTGTTATCAGAATTGTTGTTTTATAAAGTGCAGAACATCAACTAAATAATAGGGGGATACAATGTCCGAAGACAATCATCAAAATCAGCAACGTGATTCAAAAAACGATTCATCAGATACATGCACCTGCTGCGGAGGCGACCCATATGGGGAAAAACAGCCCCGGTGGAAAAACAAACCCCTGGCCATAATTCTCACTTCAGCAGTGATCTTTATAGTGGGCATAATCCTCGAAAGATTCATGAACCAGGGCCTCCTTGCCGAGCTAGCATTCCTGGCAGTGGTGGCAGTTGCCGGGTTTGAAATAATAAACGGAGCCTTTAAAGGACTATCAAAGCTTCGTTTCAACATGAATCTGCTTATAACCATTGCTGCAGCAGGGGCATTTTTGATTGGTCACGGTGAAGAGGGTGCGGCAGTGATGTTTCTCTTCTATGTGGCAGAGTTTCTGGAGGACTATGCCAGTGAAAGGGCACAGAGATCAATAGCAGCCCTCCTTAAACTGGCACCTGAAACTGCACATGTCATTAGAAATGGTCATGAAATGGAAATTCATACACATGCTGTGAACCTAGATGAACTGGTGGTGATTCGCCCTGGTGACAAGGTGCCTCTTGATGGATTGGTGGTCCGCGGGATCTCTGCTGTAGATCAATCACCTATAACTGGGGAAAGCATGCCAGTCACCAAAAGGAAAGGTGACCAGGTTTTCGCAGGTACCATCAACACCGAAGGCTACCTGGAGATCAGAGTAAACCGAAAATCAAATGAAACCATTATATCTCGCATAATAGAACTGGTACGCCAATCCAAAGAGAAAAAATCCCGGACAGAATCATTCATTGACCGGTTTGCATCCTATTACACTCCCGCAGTCATATTAATCGCTATCTTAGTAGCCACACTCCCTCCGTTCCTACTGGGAATGTCCTTCAATGACTGGTTCTACCGGGCTCTGGTTTTACTGGTGGTTTCCTGTCCCTGTGCCCTAGCAATATCCACCCCTGTTTCAATGGTCTCTGGGATAACCTCTGCCACCAGAAACGGTGTTCTCATCAAAGGAGGGGAATATGTGGAGGAAATGAAGAAGGTGAAGGTGATGGTCTTTGATAAAACCGGAACATTAACTGAAGGCCAACTGGAAGTGACAAACATCATCAACTTCAATAATAGTTCTAAAGATGAGATTTTAACTATTGCTGCTTCCCTTGAATCCCATTCCAAACATCCCCTGGCCAAAGCCATACTCCAAAGGGCAAAAGATGATGATTTGAAGCTGGAAGAGGTTCATAACTTCAAATCCATCACTGGAATCGGTTTAAAGGGTAAAATCAATGGAAATCAATTCCAAGTGGGAAATAAAAGCCTTTTTGAAAATTCAATCTTGTTAAGTGATCATAAATCTCCGGATGGAAAGATTCGGGAAATAAATGAAGAATATGAAAAAGAAGGTAAAACCACAATCCTGGTTGGAAATGAAACTGCAATCATCGGTTTAATCGTTTTGGCAGATCGAATCAGGGATAATGCTAAAAAAACAGTTGAATATCTTAAAAACAATGGTATCAGGATTGTTATGTTAACTGGGGATAACGAGTGCACTGCCAAGAGAGTAGCATCCCATTTAGGATTGAATGAATATTACCACAGTCTCCTACCAGATGATAAGGTGCAAAAAATTGATGAACTGGTTAAGTCCCATGGGCACGTGGTCATGGTGGGTGATGGGGTTAATGATGCACCAGCCCTGGCAAGAGCCAATATAGGAATTGCTATGGGGGCAGCTGGTTCTGATGTGGCCATTGAAAGTGCAGATATCGCTTTGATGCATGATGATCTATCCAAACTGGAATATCTACTGAAACTCAGCCGGAAAACAATGGGTGTGGTGCAGCAGAACGTGGCATTATCCATAGTAGTGAAAAGTTCCTTCGCCTTATTTGCAGTTCTGGGATTTGTAACCTTATGGATGGCAGTGGGTATAGGGGATATGGGCCTCAGCCTGGCAGTTATATTAAACGCCATTAGAATTGGGAGTGGAAAGATTCAATGAATATTTTTCACTAATCCTATTCATCTTTCACTAATCCCTTATTCTGCCACCTATATTTCATTTTAACTTTGGGATTTTCATGCCTTTTAGGGGTTAATCAGGCTTTACTTGCCCTGATGAAGTCCTGAAGCTTGTCTTTGGCTTTTCCTTTCTCCACAATTTCCCGGGCTATTCCGACTCCCTCCTTCAGGTCCGAAGCTTTCCCTCCCAGGAAGATAATTGCACCAGCATTGGCTAAACATATATCCATCCTGGCCTTTTCCGTTGGGTTGGTATTTTTCCCTCCCAGCACATCCTGAGCAATTTGAAGGTTTTCCTCTAAAGTATCCCTGGCCCTGATCTGTTTTTTATCAGCCATTTCCAGTCCAAAATCTTCAGGATACAAATCTGACAATGTTATTTCTCCATCTTCTAGGATAGCGGCATGGGTCTTTCCAATAATTGATATCTCATCCAGTGCTGGTTTTCCTTCTTCATCAAAACCATGTACCACCATGGCCCGTTTAACTCCCAAATTTTTAAGGACATTGGCCACCACTTCCACATATCCCGGATCAAAAACACCCATAAGATGGATATCTGCATTTGCCGGAGATGATAATGGTCCTAAAATGTTGAAAACTGTTCTTATACCCAATTTTCTACGTACGGGCATTACATGTTTCATTGCGGGGTGAAAGTTGGGGGCAAACATGAATCCCATCCCTGATTTTTCCAGACAGGACTCCACACTGGAGGCATCACCATTGATATTTACACCCATTGCCTCTAGAATATCAGCACCGCCACATTTACTGCTAATAGCCCTATTTCCGTGTTTGGCTATGGGGACCCCAGCGGCTGCTGCAATAATCGTGGCAACAGTACTTACATTGAAGGTTTTAAAACTATCCCCTCCAGTACCGCAGGTATCCACCAGGGCATCATCTAAACTGGGGGTGACCTTGATGGATACTTCACGCATAGCCCTTACAAAACCGGTTATCTCGGCAGCATCCTCGCCTTTTGTGGCTAGAGCTGCCAAAAATGCTGCCATATCCACATCATTGGCATCACCACTAACCATTTCCATCATACAATCATAGGCTTCCCCTTCACTAAGATTCTGCCGGGAAGCCACCTTATTCAAACATTCTGAAATCATTTAATCAACAACCCTCATTTATGCAGGTATCATTATCATGGGCTTATTTTTTGGTTGCTTCCTTTAGCTCACGGCAGAATTTTCCGATTTTTTCTTTCATGGCATCCTTGTCCTCTAAATTTTCAGTGATCATGTTCAGTATGGCGCTGGCCACTATGGCACCATCGGCCCCGGCTTTAATCACATTGGACACGTGTTCTGGTTTGGAAATACCAAAACCAACACTTAGAGGTAGGTCAGTGTGACTTCTAACCCTCTCAATAAGTTCCACCGTACTTATCTGGAGGTCGCCCCGGGCACCGGTAACTCCCATAACTGCCACCACATATAGAAATCCTTCACACAACCCTGAAATCTTCTGCAGTCTCTCATTAGTGGTGGTCTGGGCGGCCATGAAGACCTGCTGAACCCCATACTTTCTAGAGGCTGCAACCGCATCCTGAGCCTCTTCTGGCGGTAAATCTGCGGCTAAAACAGCATTCACACCACTTTCAAGGGCAGCTTCATAGAAATGGTCAATTCCAATCTGGTAGATCAGGTTATAGTAAACCAGTAAGCCAATTGGTATGGTGGTAAATTCCCGGATCCTTTTAATAAATTCAAATCCACGTTTTGTAGTCATACCTGAATTAAGGGCTCTTAAATCTGCGTCCTGAACAGTAGGGCCGTCAGCAACAGGGTCACTAAAGGCGAATCCGATTTCCAGGGCGTCAGCACCATTTTCCACAAAGGTTTTAACAATTTCCAGGGATGTTTCAAAGTCCGGGTCTCCGGCTACAATAAAGGGGATGAATGCTCCTTCATTTTTCTCTTTAACCCGTGCAAACATTTCCTGGTAACTTTCCACCTTTAAATCCTGAGAACTCATACTTCCACCCCCATTTCCCGGGCAACCAGAAACATATCCTTATCTCCCCGTCCAGAAAGGTTAACCACAATGGTTTTACCCTTATTTTCCGGCATTTTAGCATATTTCTCGGCATAAGCAATTGCATGTGAGCTTTCCAGTGCCGGGATAATTCCCTCATATCGGGATAGCAGCTCGAAACCCCGGAGGGCTTCTTCATTGTTTATGGCCACATATCTGGCCCTTCCAATGGTCTGGAGATAGGCGTGCTCCGGTCCCACTCCTGGGTAATCCAGTCCTGCTGAGACTGAATGGGCTTCGTTGATTTGCCCATCATCGTTTTGCAGTACGAATGAGAATGAACCATGTAGTATTCCTTCGGTACCTTTACAGAGGGTGGCTCCAGTTCGATCAGTTTCCACTCCGTATCCTCCTCCCTCAACACCAATAAGTTCCACTTCCTTATCATCCATGAATCCGGAAAAGATTCCCATAGAATTACTACCCCCACCAACACAGGCTATAACTGCATCAGGAAGTTTACCTTCTTTTTGAAGGATTTCTTCTCTTGCTTCTCGACCAATGATTGTCTGGAAGTGTTTGACCATGGTAGGGTAAGGGTGGGGGCCCATGGTGGAACCGATAAGGTAGTGGGTGTTCTCTACACTACCTACCCAGTCCCGGAAGGCATCATTTATCGCATCTTTAAGGGTTTGTGAACCGGTTTTAACGGGTAAAACCCGGGCTCCTGAGAGTTCCATTCTAAAAACATTCAACTTTTGTCGTTCCACATCCTCTAAACCCATGTAAACATCCACCGGGATACCTAGAAGGGACCCTACCACTGCGGTGGCTATACCATGTTGCCCAGCACCGGTTTCAGCTATTATCCTGGTTTTACCCATGTATTTAGCTAGAAGTCCCTGTCCTAATGTGTTATTTATCTTATGGGCTCCGGTGTGGAGCATGTCCTCCCTTTTAAGGTATATCTTACATCCTAATTTTTCGGAAAGATTACGGGCATAGTACAATGCAGTGGGTCGTCCGGCGAATTCTTTCAAGTAGTAATCAAGCTCCTGATTGAATTCATCATCATCCTTGTATTTCAGGAATGCCTTTTCAAGCTCTTCTAGGGCGGGTATAAGGAGTTCTGGTACGAATATTCCTCCGTATTTACCAAATTTTCCATCAGTTATCATTCAAATCACCTTAGTCATTCTAAAATTTTATTTTTAGCATCTATCCATTATTAATATCAATCTTAATGTATTATCAACGAATTAATCTAATCATGCCTTATTAAATGTTTTAATTTCAATTAATTCATTTATTTTAGTGGTGTTTTTTACTCCAGGTTTATCTTCTACCTTGGAGTTGACATCCACATAGTCAAAGAATTCTTCCAGGATTTCAAACTTCTCTTCCATCCTTTTTTTATCCATTCCTCCGGCGAGGAATATTTTTAGATCAGGTTTGGTTTGTTTTGCAATTCTTGCCGCTTCAACTGCTATTTTAAGGGGGATTTGTTTTCCTGTTCCGCCGGTTTTTCCCCGGATTTGGTAATCAAAAAGGAGACAATCACAGACTCTGGCAAAATCCTGAATTTCTCTAATTTTTTGAGGTCCTATTACTGTAGATAGTCCTAAAGCCCGAATGACTCTTAAATCCCCTTGATTATCAACAGAGTTCCCATCTTCATCAGTCTCCCTGGTTGGTTGATAATGTTTTTTCAAATTATTTATTTCATCAGCTGAGAGTGAGTGAAGCTGTATGTTCTTCAGGCCTGTTTTTTCTATTCTTTCTATAGCATCCGCCATATTTTCCGGTTCAATTACAAGCACCGCCTTGTTTTTGTCCTTCATAGATAAGATTAAATTGTTTAATTCCGGAATTTCAACCATTCTCTTGGATCTTTTGATGTTTATAAATCCAATTAAATCTGCACCAGCCCTTTCACAGGATGAAAGGTCTTTTTCTCGACGTATTCCGCAGATTTTAATGTTCATAGTCTTAACCTGTTCCGTTATCTGCTGGTTTTGGACTTTTTACCTGCAAATACTAGCTCTTTAACTTTTTCCAGGATATATGGAGTTTGCATGATGCTACTTCCCACCAAAATCGCATCAACTCCCAGTTTAGATAGGAATTTCACGTCTTCTGGGCTTTGAACCCCACTTTCAGATACCTGGGTGATATCGGATGGCACCAGACTGGCTAGTTTCTCGGTTCTTCCCAGGTCAATCTTAAAGTTATTGAAGTCACGATTGTTTATTCCTATTATCTCTGCTCCAGATTTAATGGCCATATTTATTTCTTTTTGATTTTTACATTCCACCAGTGCATCTAGATCCAAGTAGTTACATAGTTCAATCCCTTCTCTGATATCAGGATATAAATCTGCCATTAAAAGAACAGCACTTGCACCGTAGGCCCGTGCTTCATAGATCTGGTAGGGATCCAGTATGAAATCCTTACGGAGTAGTGGAAGTCTGGTTATTCTGCAGGCCAGTTTCAGATTGTCAATGTTGCTTTTGAAAAATGATTCCTCAGTTAACACACTGACAGCACTGGCTCCTCCTTCTTCAAAGAGGGGCACCACATCCCCCACAGTGAGCTGGCTGATTTCACCCATGGAAGGGGATGCTGGTTTGTACTCTGAGATAATGGAAACATCCTCTTCCCTATTTAAGGATTTTCTAAAATCTGTGCGAAGTTTCACCCGTTTAATATTTTCTTTCAAATCAGCCAGGGGCTGGTATTTCTTCCTGATCTCCAGGACTCTCTTCCTTTCTGAAATTATACTGTTGAATTTCATGAAACTTCCATCTCCAGGAAATTTTTCATGATCTTCCGACCATCACTGGTTCCAATGGACTCTGGGTGGAACTGAAGACCGAATATGGGATAATCATGGTGTTTAATGGCCATTATCATCCCATCATCTGTCTCTGCCAGTATATCCATGGAAGCTGGTGTACTATCCCTTTTACACACCAGGGAATGGTATCGTGCTGCCTGGAGAGGACTTTTAACCCCTTGGAACATGCCTGAATTTTGATGATGTATTAATGTTTTCTTTCCATGAACAGGTTCAATATAGGTGATTTCGCCACCAAAGGCGGTGAAAATTCCCTGATGTCCAAGGCAAACTCCCAGAACTGGAATATCCTGACCTATCTCCAGGATGGTTGCTCTGGAAACTCCAAAGTCCCGTTGGTTTTCAGGATTTCCCGGGCCAGGGGATATGATTATCTGTGAAGGTTCGAGCTCTCGTATTTCTTCCACGGTTATTTCATCATTCCTAAAAACACGAATGTCTTTTTCAAATTCTCCCACCAATTGATATAGGTTATAGGTGAAAGAATCGTAGTTATCAATTATCAGTATCATTTAGCTTCACCGGACATGTTCAGTGCACTTAAAAGTGCCTGGGCTTTGTTTTCACATTCAAGGTACTCGCTGGTGGGAACTGAGTCATGGACTATGCCGGCTCCGGCCTGTATTTTTCCACGTTCTCCTTGGCAGACCAGGGTCCTTATGGTAATGGCAAAATCTGCATTCCCATTTAAAGAGAAATAACCCACTGCTCCAGCGTAGGGTCCCCGGGTAATGCCTTCCAGTTGGTTTATTATTTCCATGGCTCTTATTTTAGGGGCTCCGCTAACTGTGCCTGCCGGGAAAATTGAGGTAAATGCATCCACTGCATTTTTATCCTTCTGTAGTTTTCCCATAACCCTGGAGACAATGTGCTGCACATGGGAGAATTTTTTCACTGTCATATATTCAGGTACATTAACTGTGCCGAATTCACTCACTTTTCCTATATCGTTACGGGCAAGGTCAACCAGCATCAAGTGTTCGGCTTTTTCCTTTTCATCAGCCAGAAGTTCCCTTTCCAGTTTCAGGTCTTTTTCCGGGGTTGTGCCTCGTTTTCGGGTTCCGGCTATGGGGTAGGTTTCAACATCCCTTCCCTCTACCCTCACCAGCATCTCGGGACTGGAACCAATTATCTCGCGTTCCCCCAGTTTCAAATGATACATATAGGGTGAGGGGTTGATGTTACGCAGTGTTTCATAAAAAGAGAGTTTATTTCCCTTAATTTGGTATTCCCTGGCATTGGAAATGACACTCTGGAAGATTTCCCCGGATTTTATTCTTTTTTTAGCATCCAAGACCATTTTTTCAAACTTGTCCTGGGAAAAATGGTGTTTTTCTTCCTGGAAGGTGAGATCTTCCGTTTCGAATTCTTCCCTTGCAAGGTCCCTGATTTCTTCCACCCGGTTTTCACCCAGTGTAATGTATTCACATTTGTTCTGAAGTCGGTCGAAGATCACTGCATCCAGAAAGAGTCCGAATTCATAATCAGGGAAAGTGCCCTCCTGCACTTGGACTGGTTCAAAGTATTTAACCGCTTCGTAGGAGACGTATCCCACCAACCCTCCCTGGAATCCTTTACTGCTACTGCCATTCCCAATGAGGCTTTTTATTTCCATAAAAGGATTGGGTGTTTCAATTTCATCAGTTGTGTTGTCTTTTTTTATTTCCAGAATTCCATTATGGGCTTTAAGGGTTGCCACCGGGTCAAATCCCAGAACCGAGTACCTGGCCAGTCCGCTGTCACTTTCCATGGACTCCAGCAGGAAACTACTGGGGTATTTGGAGTATATCTTTTTAAATAAATCAAAAGGAGCATCAAAGTCAAGTTTAGTCCTTCTAGCTTCCTTGTTTTTCAAGTTGTATTCGCCAAAAACATTCACTGCCTTGCATGTTGTCACCATAATTAGTCACTGACACTCCTATACTTCATTGTACTATTTAAATCTTTATAGTACAAATATGCACATAAAACTAATTATATGGGCACTACCAAATTGAAGACTAGGTAAATTGAGTGAAAAAGTGAACTGAAGATGGATTAAAATGAAATTCATTATGAAAATATTTTAATTAAAATAAACGAATTGGAAAATATGGCCAGGGTGATTATTTCATGTGGGATCGTATTAAACATAAATTTGAGAAATTCCCAGCTAGAATGGGAGTGGCCCGTAAGATAGTTGAGTTAGGTTTAAGGGTTGGTGAAAACGGGAAAATCTACTGTGGAGATGTGGAAGTCAGTGATGTGGCCCTTGCCCGGGGAACCGGTGTTGACCGCAGGTCCATCCGCTCCACAGTGGCAGTTATAATGGAAGACCCGGAACTGGCATCCATATTCAGGAACATATTCCCTGCCGGTGCCCTACTGAAAAATGTGGCCAGTGAACTTGGTTTTGGAGTGGTGGAAATAGAAGCTCAGGCAGGTGCACCTGGAATTCTGGCTACTGCCACCCAATTAATAGCCCAGGAAAAAATCAGTATCAGGCAGGCCCATGCTGGAGATCCCGAACTGGAAGAAAACCCTAAACTAACCATAATAACCGAAAAACCAGTTAAGGGTGAGATGATCCAGGAATTTCTGAAAATACCTGGAGTCAAAAGAGTTTCTATCTATTAATAATATAATCTTTCCAATGTTTAATGTCAAAAAATAGTAAAAAAGAAATTATTATTTAAAAAGAATCATTCACTGGAATCTGGGTATTTAGGCAGATCCACCTAATATATGATTATTTAATTTCCAGTTTTTTCAGTATCTTCTTCCATGATCTTCAGGAGTTCATCCCATGCTTCTAAGGATTCCTGAGCTTCCTCATCGGATAAAACTTCAATTGCATATCCAGAATGGACAAGAACGTAGCGACCTACATCAATGTCGCTTACTAAATCCAGTTTAGCCTGCTGTCTAACTCCACCGAAGTCCACAGTAGCCACATTATCATTAATTTCCAGAATCTTAGCTGGTGCTGCTATACACACAATTTTCACCTTTTAAAATTTTATTTAAAGAGCCAATTATCGGCTTTTAATAATTATAATCCGCTAGTCTATAGTTCTAATTAATTTATACTAAGTAGTATTAAACTAAGCAGTTTTTAGATTACTCAGAATAGTTTTAGTTATTTTAATAGATTATCATCACCATATAAATATCTTGGGGCCAACAAAATTTATCTGATTATAAAAAAGGTTTTTGGGGTTTGGAGAAATGAAACTAGTGATTATTGGAGGAGGGCCAGCCGGTCGCAGCGCAGCAATGGAAGCAGCACAACTAGGGGCAGAAGTCACCCTGATTGAAAGGGAACATATCGGGGGGACCTGCCTCCATGAAGGATGTATGGTGGTCTGCGGACTCAACGATGTGGTATGTTTCCATGAAGATTCAAAAAAATATAAACAAATGGGCATAATCTCCGAACAACACTGTATTAATTATTCCCAGATTGCTGAGGGGATAAAAAAAGTCACTGGGAAGATAGAGGCTGTTTTAAAACATGAAACTCGCCAATCAGGGGCGGAAATTGTGTTCGGTGAAGCCAGTATTAAAGAGGGCATAGTGGAAGTCAATGGGGGGAATTATCTTTATGATAAACTCTTAATCGCCACTGGCTCCCGACCATCCATACCTCCCATCCCGGGTGTTGAACATGCTATAACCTATAAAGATGTTCTAGACTTTGATGAGGTTCCCGAGAAGTTTAACATAGTGGGAAGTGGGGTGATTGCCGCAGAATTTGCAGGAATATTCTCATCCCTGGGTAGTCAAGTTAAAATTCTATGCCGAAACCAGTTTCTCAGTAATGTTGATCCTGAAATTAAAAATTACGTGGCCGAACACCTCCTACGGGATGTAGAGATTCAGGAAAAAGTACAAGTGCAGGAAATAAGTCCGGAAGGAGCATCCACTTCCAATGGTCCGGTGGAGGGGGTAGTGTTCTTGGCCACAGGCATGACTCCCAACTCAGAAATTGCTCACAAGTTAGTTAAAACCGGACCTAAAGGAGAAATAGTAGTCAATGAACAGATGAGAACCAGCAATCCCTCCATATATGCTGCAGGGGATGTGGTGGGCACGGTGGGTAACACCCCGGTGGCCCGTATGGAAGGGGTGGTTGCCGCCAGAAATGCCTGTGATATAGCAGCTACCATGGACTACCGACTGATACCCCAATCTTTAACTCTCTACTATCCAGTGAGTTTCCTGGACTCTGGAGTCCAAAAGTCAGAAAATGATTTCGACGTGCGTATACGTGGCTCAGCAGGCCCAGGATCATTCTGGCAGGTTCTTGATGGGGAAACTGGATTCACCAAGATCTCATCTGACCTTGAAACTGGTGATGTAACCAGGGTTGCTTCAATTTCTCCCTCCTCCCGTACTAGCATTCCCTATCTGGCCAAAATGATCAAAGATGGATACAAAACCGCAGATTTCGATGATTTCATTGAAACTCATCCATCAACTGATGCCATTTACAAATTATTACATTTTTTAGCAAAGTATGGCTGAAATACTCGCAAAATCGTTTTTAGATAACAAATGTCATTTTAAACGAAGGTGATTTTGAAGGAGTTAATAAAATTCAATTAAAATTCTATTAAAAGAAGATATGGTTATTTAAATCGGATTTATGAATAACTGTGATAAATATTCAATTTATCACTCATTAACCGGATTTATCATCATTAACTTGGTTTATCATTCATTCTATCATATATCACACTGGCTATGTTGTCTGAAGCATTTAAAACATCTTCACTGTATTTAAGGGCATTTCCCTTAAGTTCGTCCAGTTTGTTAAAGGCGGCACTGGTGACTTGGGCGATATCCTCCAGATCACTTTCCAGGATTGCTCCCTTAAATATCGCTGCCAAGTTATGGTAACGTCCGTATTTAACTCCCAAAAGGGCGATGATGGGTAACTGGCAGGCAATGGCTTCCTGGATCATCATACCATCATCAGTGAGAACTGCCAAATCCACCACCTTGTAAAGATCCCGGATCCAGTCAATGTACTCCAGGTAGATGATATTATCTCCCGTAAGATGTTCCCGGTATTCTTCTTCTAGTGGAGCTCCAACCACCAAGATATTGGCATTTATACCACTTTTACCAAGTGCTGCTGCGCCAAGGGCCATTTTTTCAAATAGAGTGGAACCAGATGATAAAAGAATTGTAGGAAGGGTTTCATCAAATTCTGGGGGCAATAGTTCCAGTGCCCTTTCCTTATCGCCCACGATTATAGAGGGATCTACCGGTGAATAAGCTTTATGGATGTTTTTATCATCCAGTTCCATCTGGAACAGGTTGGATTCTGGTAGAGCCACAGTGGTGGTTATCCTGGTGCATACCCTGGCATCTGTTGGGGTAATTAGAATACCCACTGATGGGGTGCTGGCCATTTTAGCCCCTAAACAGCCTACTACTGCCCCACCACCAATAACACCCACCACAACTTGGGGATTTACCTTTCTTATAAGACGGGCGGCTTCCACAGTAGCTTTTGAAGTTTTAACTGCGGCTTTAGCCAGGTTTTTCCGGGTGGCAGCATGGCCGCCTGCCTGAGGGATGCTGATTTTATACCAGGATAAGTTGTTTTTTTTGAGCAACAAGCCCGTTGCACTGTGATCCAATGCAAATTCGCATTCAACACCATATTTTTCAAGGGCACGGGCAATGTTAAGGGCAGTGACCGCATCTCCACCTATTCCTCTTCCAGTAACTATAAATAATGCCTTCATTTTCTAACCATTTCTTATTATGAAATTTAGGTTGTAACCTGAAATATGGGATAATATCTAATGAAATTGAATGTGTGTTTTTTGAAAATCAATTGTTTTTAATGCAGTTTGGTTTTCATTTTTATTGTAATTTTGTTTCAAGTTAATTATGGTTTGATTGTCTCAAATATTTAAAATCTGTTGGGACTAAAGTTAGGGCTGAAAAAATCCATACTCCATATGAAATCATACATTCCAGTTATGGTTTCAATAAATTCTTCGTACTGATTCCAGATGCAAATAGCAGTTTCAGATAGGGCAACATCTCCAGATAGTTTGCAGAAAGCAATAAGCATCTCCTCCTGATCCCGAACCACCAGTTTTATGTAGGGAACAGGGAAGAATTTAAGCTCCACTGGCAATTCTTTCATAATTTCCATGGTAGTTACTTCCACATCATCCACTTTACATATAGGGGCAGTAAGTATCCGAGTTTTAACCCCCTCTTTAAAGGTTTCTGGAGGGCTTCTTTGAGTTGTGGAGGTTCACTTGGGAACATGAGACCGCCCATTATGAAAAGGGATTCTTTGGCACGGGATATTATCTCTAGCTCCTTATTAACTATCTTATCAGGGCCATGCAGGATCCAGATTGGGGCTGGAACATTGGGGATCTGGCTTTCATAAAGCACATTCAACTCTGACTCAGCCCTTTCCATTTTCTTTTTAATCTCATTTTTATTCCTCTTAAAAACTTCATGGGGAGGGATCACAGTGAAGGTTAAGGGTTTTCCCTTACCTATTTCCAAAAAGCCCTTATTGTCCAGGCTTTTGAGAATATTGTAAATTCTGGATCGTGGCACCTGGGAGGCTTGACTAATTTCGGTGGCTGTTCCGGATATAATTGAGTTTAAGGCCACATATGTTCGAGTTTCGTAATCTGTGAGTCCTAAAGTCTTTAATGCTTCTAGTGTTTCTCTGCTTACTCCCATGGAAAAATCACCTACAAATTATCAATCTAATCCAAATTATCAATTTACAAAACATTAGTCTACTACAAATGATCAATCTAATTACTCGTAATGGATTATCACAAACTATATTTTGTTTCATTTTATACTCATTTAGTTACAAAATATATAAAAGCTTGCTGATCACACATGGATAACTGGTGAAATAAACTTTAAAATTAAGTGGACTATGTGACAGGGGCGAAACAATGACTAAAGATTATGAACAGGCTATAGAAACCATGGAATTAACCAAAAGGTTCGGAAATTTCATTGCAGTTAATAATCTGGATTTAAAGGTGAAAAAAGGAGAAATTTATGGTCTTTTAGGCCCCAATGGTGCTGGTAAAACCACACTCATTAAAATGCTGTGTAGCATCCTGAATCCCAGCACTGGGAGTGCCCGGGTTCTGGGGGAGCAGATACCAGATGGAAACATTGTATCTCGTATTGGTTACATGCCCCAGGAAACTGGTGTTTACTTGGACCTTACTGTGGATCAGAACCTTAATTTCTACGGCCGTGTTTTTAACCTAGATAAAAACGAAATAGAAAAAAGAAAAGATGAACTTTTGAAATTCGTGGCTCTGGGGGACTGGAAACATGAAATGGTGGAAAACCTCAGTGGGGGAATGAAACACCGGGTTTCCTTAGCCTGCACCCTCATACACCAACCCGAACTCCTGTTTCTGGACGAACCCACAGTAGGGGTGGATCCTGAGCTTCGAGTGTCATTCTGGGATTATTTCTACCAGTTACGCCAGAAAGGAGTAACCATACTCATAACCACCCATTACATGGATGAAGCCCGAAACTGTGACCGTATTGGATTCATGCAGCACGGTCATCTTATAGCTGAAGATGCACCCTTAAAACTCCTTGAGGAGAGTGGGAAAGATTCACTGGAGGATGCCTTCTTAGTGTTCTCCCGTCATGATGAAAATAGGATGAGGGGATTAAAATGAAATTTTACCGTGTAATGGCGGTCAGCCGCCGTGTATTCCGCGATGTGGCCAATGATAAACGTAGTCTGGCCATGCTATTTTTGGCACCCATCTTTGCCATGTGCGTCTTTGGGATAGCCTTCAGTGGTGATGTGGAAGATGTGAATGTTATAATCGTCAACCAGGACCAGGGATACACCCCGCCAATGGGAAACACCACCTACCTCTCACAAACCATAATCTCCAACCTGGATACTGGAGTTTTGAATATTCAGAATATGCCTAATGTTGATGAAGCCCACCTGAAAGTGACTGATGGCAGTGCATCAGCAGTGATCATATTCCCGGAAAACTTCACCCAAGATGCTATGATGGCCACTAAAAACCCATCATCCGGAACCACAGCGGAGATCATAATCCAGGGTGATGATACCATTACCAACATTAAAAATGCCATTCTCAAAACAGTCAGTGATGCCCTTACCAATACCATGTCAGATGAAGGAGTTAATCCAGCCCTTAAAATTACATCTGAACCAATTTATGGTCAGGATGCAGAGTTCATTGACTTCTTTGTACCGGGGATCCTGGCCTTTGTGGTGTACCTTCTCACCACCATACTAACCCTCATCACCTTCGTGGGGGAAAGGGCTAACGGAACCCTTGAAAGAGTCCTGGCCAGTCCAGTTACGGAAGGGGAAGTAGTAACAGGATACGCCATCACCTTCGGAACACTGGGTATCCTGCAAGTGGCCCTGTTACTGGTGATAGCAATTCTAGTCTTCAACATAATCGTGGTGGGAAACGTGCTACTGGCCTTCCTGGCAGTGGCTATCCTGGCAGTCACCTGCCAGGCATTGGGGATACTCCTCTCCAGCCTGGCTAAAAGACCGGAACAGGCAATACAATTCTTCCCTTTCGTGGTATTACCTGCATTTCTCCTTTCAGGAGTCTTTTGGCCGTTACAGGCAATACCTGCCTGGTTAAGACCATTTTCTTATTTGGTGCCACCCACCTATGCTGTGGAAGCCTGCCGGGCAGTCATGCTCAAGGGATGGGGATTGGAGAAGATATGGCCTGATCTAGCTGCTCTGGTACTATTCGCCATCCTATTTTTAGGTCTGGCAGTATGGTCTTTGAAACGAGGTAAAAAATAACAAAACCTTTACTTCTTTTCTTTATAATCTCCAAAACCTTCACCTTTTTCTTTAATCTCATTTTATTTTGTTTAAGAATTGGATGGTGGTGTTCCTGACATGTAAAAATTATATATATTAAGTTATCTGGTGAGAAAAGATCACAAAACAGATAATTCTCATTTTAATCTAAAAAAATAAGGGAAAAGGGGATAATTATCCCCAAAATTGGTTTTTTCTTATTGGCGTTTTGCAGCGAATAATCCACCTAAAACCATTAACACAGCTAGTAAAAGTTGCGCTATTGGTATTCCAGTGCTTTGCATTCCTACGGTTTGGCCGTTTACCACTTCTCCATGAACTGTCTGGGCATTTATAGTCACGGGTTGAATGTTACTCTCCATGTTAGGGTCGTAAGTATCGGTGGTAATGCTTGGTCTGAAGACAAAAGTTCCAGCACTGAGTACTTTAACTTTAACCCATGCAGTAGGGTCTCCAACTTCTACATCGCCTAGTATCCAGGTTATAGTCCGGCTTACCGGGTCGTAGGTAGCTGTTCCCTGATCTACACTCACGTCCACGAACTCCATACCTTCAGGAATAGGTAAGGTAAATACCACATTACGGGCGGTGTCCGGTCCATTGTTACCCAACTTAAAGGTGAGAGTTATGGTTTCACCCACATAGGGGTTGTTTTTACTGGCCCAACTGTTGATGTAGAGATCAGTTAGGGGTACGTAGATTGCAGTCCCATTACTGCTTGCAGTGGATGGGTATTCAGTGAATGTTGCGTTAGCTGTGTTTATTATCCCAGTTGCATTACCAGCCATGATCGCGTTCACTTCGGCTATGAATGTCCGGACAACATCCGGCGCTCCATAGTTGAGGTTGAATGCAGACCAGGTTATGGTTCTACTTAACGCATCGTAGGTTCCACCGTCACTGGCTGATACAAAGTCAAGGCCCAGAGGTAACACGTCAGTTATA
The DNA here is from genome assembly GCF_002813695.1 of Methanobacterium subterraneum. NCBI lineage: Archaea > Methanobacteriati > Methanobacteriota > Methanobacteria > Methanobacteriales > Methanobacteriaceae > Methanobacterium > Methanobacterium subterraneum. Next base: position 2,381,053 of record NZ_CP017768.1, read on the forward strand.
ACCACGTTAGTGGCGTTATCTGGTCCTGCATTGTGTGCAGTGATGGTGAAAGTTACTTCATCCCCTACATTGGCTTCATGGTCTGTTGTATTGTCAGTTTTGGTGATGGATATCATTGCCGCGGGATCCACATTCAAGGTAGCACTCCGGTCAACTTCATCCTGAGGATAGGTACTCTGAATGAGTGTTGCGGTGTTGTTGAATAATCCAGTGCCATTTACCAGGACTAAGATGTCTAGGTAGACACCTCCCATGGAGGTAGTTAGGCTGCCTATGTTCCATAATCCGGTGGCGTGGTCGTAAGATCCTGCAGTGGCTGTGTGTGACTGGTAAACCAAACCTACAGGTAGTAAGTCGGTTACGTTCACGTCAGTGGCTGTGTCAGGACCTGAATTTTGGACCGTGATTATGAAGTGAATCATATCACCATAGTTGGGATGGTTGTCAGACACTGATTTCGTAAAATCTAAAACTGCCCGTGGTTCTACGTTCTGATTAACGGTTACAGTTTGATCATCCACGGTTACAGTGAATGTTGCCATTCCAGAAGATGTTGGTGAGTATGTAGTAGGGGCCTGTCCATCGATGGTGTACTGTGGTGTGTCCAAAGTTCCCCGGGTTGCAGTGAAATCAGCCTGAACATCATCAGGTATGTTTCCTCCAACTGGATTACCATCACTTTTTTGGGTAAGGTCACCTATGAATTGTACTGGTATGCCATTGTAGATATGGCTAGGTACAAGTAGACGTAATATTACCCATGGATCAGCATCCACAAGTTCGGATACTCTACCTGCAGTGAATGGGTTGGTTCCCTCGAAATTGGTTCCCCACCAGTTGTTAGTGGCATCAATGTTTATACCGTTACCACCAGCTACATCTGGAAGGCCGTTGTCTAAAATTCGGTTGAAATGTAGTCCTGTGTTCTCTGTTGATGCGAAGAATGCACCACCAGTTCCATCAGAACCGTCAGTTCCCCTGAGGGCCTGTGTTCCTGAACCGGCACTGGCATAACCACCGTTTTCGTAAGGAGTCGCAGCTTCACCAGCAAAGTTTCCTACGAAGTTGTTACTTTGGACTGTGGAACTTCCACTGACATGGAGTATGGCTCCACCGTTACCACCGTTACCAAAGTTTCCACCCTGGCCTCCAGCACCACCGGTACGTCCTGTGGCTGCAGCGCCACCATCTCCACCATCTCCACCGAGTCCACCGTTTCCGGCAGTATTACCAGTGAAGTTTGAATTGGTAATGGTTTGTGTGGTTCCCTGGTTGTAAATGGCTCCGCCATCACCACCTTCACCACCTTCACCTCCTACTCCTCCGGCGCGACCGTTACCTGCGTTAAGTCCACTTGCTTTAGCATCTCCACCCTGGCCACCGCTTCCTCCAATCCCACCGTTCCCGGCTTCGTTCCCGGATAGATCTGAATCGGTTAGAATCAAGGTGCTTCCGGTGTTGTAGATTGCTCCACCATCACCCCCAGTGCCTCCTTCACCACCGGCTCCTCCGGCTCCTCCGGAGCTTACTATGCTTCTGTCAACCCCGTCACCTCCATCTCCTCCTTTTCCACCGTTTCCGGCTTTATTGGAGTTGATTTCAGTTTGGGCTATGGATAGGGATCCGATGTTGTAGGCTGCTCCCCCGTTACCCCCGTTACCTCCAGTGTGTCCGGTGTAACCTGCAGGGTGTAACAGGATAACGCTACCATCACTTCCATCAGCTCCACTACCACCATCTCCAGCGGTGTTTTCGTTGATTTGGGAGTCGGTTATGGTTGTAGTTCCTGTGTTGTAGATTGCTCCACCGTTTCCACCATTTCCACCGGTCCCTCCGATTATCACTTGATAACCACCTGCACCAGCGTCACCAGCTAGGTTGTTGTGGATCAGGCTATCGGTTAGGGTCATGGTTGCGGTGTTGTAAATTGCTCCACCGTTACCACCGTTACCACCATCACCTAATATCACACCATCTCCACCGTTACCGGCACGGTTACCATAGAATTCACTACCAGTTATGGTTAGGGTTCCGGTACTGTAGATGGCACCACCATGGCCTCCGTTGAAACCGTTGGAGTGCAGAACTGCCCATCCATCAGAACCATCACCAGCACGGTTGTTGTAAATCTCACAGTCGGTTATTGTTGTAATTCCGGTGTTGTAGATTGCTCCGCCGTTACCACCAATACCTCCGTAATCCCAGGCACCACCGTCACCGGCCTGGTTATTCCTCAGGACACAGTTTGTAAGGTATAGTGTACCTTCGTTGTAGATTGCTCCACCATTGTATCCGTCAGGGTGTAGTGTGGTTCCATCAGATGCATGGCCATTTTCAAAGATGATGTTATAGAAGTACACAGTGTAACCTGGTGCAATGTAGATCAGTCTATCATTAGAACCTTGAATAGTTGCAATTCCTCCATTGGCTACGGTGAATCTGAGGTTTTTGGCGATTGTAAAGTCGGTTAGTGTGAATACTCCATTTTCTTCCAGTTCAATGGTATACATCTGTGTGCTAGTACCAACTGCTGCATTACTGTAGGCCCCCTGGATGGTAAGGTAAGATCCTACCAAATTCATATTCTCATCGTAAAGTTTGGGATCGGGTAATGCTTGAGAATTATTGGTTGAGTTGTTTACTGTTGGTTCTATACCGGTTGTTCCGCCTGTTGCGTCATCAGCTGCTGAAACAGCACCAGCAATAGTCAACGAAAATACAAGAACAAACAAAAACAAAACTATTTTCTTTTGCAAGGTCCTCACCTCCTCTTTTTTAGTATGCTTAGCATTAAAATCATTTTTGTGCACGTTTTCACCTCCATTCTGCTTGTTGTGAATGCTAGCTTTAATGACGTAATACTGCTTTTATAAAGGTATGAAATATTATTCATATCTTGAAATATTGTTTTCTAATGTCATTATTGTCTTTAGTGTCAATAAACATTTAAATAATTTTTGGCTTTGTAGAAACCCTAATTTTTTTTATTTGAATTTGAGGTTTTTTGTAGATTTTTTTTGTAAAAAAAATTTTTTAGTTTTAAGTTTCGTTTTTCCTGGTTTCACTTGAAATTACAGCTACATATTTTTAAAACAGGTTGCTAAAGTATTTATAATGAGAAAGGGGAATAATATTATTATGATTAGCGAAATCTATTATTCCCCTGTTTATAGTGGAGTTTCAAAGCAGTTAAATCTTTCGGATTTTGGTTTTAAAAATTCTAATATTCAATGTTTAAAAAGATTTTTAAACAAGAATAGTGAATTAAAAGAAAATAAACTGGTGAAATTCATCGAAAGAACGTATTATTATGTTAAAATAGCGATAAACAAGTATTCTAATGCCTTTTCAAACCATTTATATTCACAACATACTTTATTCACGATATTAGCAATGAAAATTTACACAAAATCAACATATCGTGAAATAATTGATTTTATTGATGTATCAGACATAATTAAGAAATATTTGAGAATAAAAAAGGTTCCACACTTTACAACAATCCAAAAATTCTTTAAAAGACTACCTTCAAAACAAATTAGAGAAATTAACCAATTAATATTATTATTAAACGATATTAAAGCAGATATAATAGCATTAGACGGCTCTGGTTTTACTAATGATTATGCAGACAAGTATTATGCAAAAATACGACAAAAAGAAAGAAAAAGCTACATAAAAAACCACTTAACAATAGACGTAAAAACACGCCTTATTTTATATTATCAAACATCACGTGGACCAAAATACGACACACAATTTGCAAAACCCGCATTAAGACAAATCAAAAAGTATAAACCACATTACATAGTAGCAGACAAAGCATATGACACAGAACCAATAAGAAAATGCATAAATGAAGAACTCAAAGCATTTGACCAAATACCCCTCAAAAAAAGAGCAAAAAAAGGACAATACAGACTAAAAAGCCCAACAATATTCCGACACAAAATATACATAAACAGAAACAATATAGAAAGCATATTTTCAGTAATAAAAAGAAAATTCAACGGCACAAACCACAGCAGAAGCACACAACTATCAAACAAAGAAACCAAACTCAAAAACACAATATACAACATCTACAGATCAACACAAATCAACTAAAAAAAGGGTTTCTACAAAACCTAATTTTTCACATTTTTTTGATTAATTTCAATCTAAACTAAGATAAATGGGTGGATAAATTCATCTTTGAATTATCTTGCCCTATATTTGAAAAATAAATCATTTTCCGCGAAATCTAAAGGATTGCTTATATATTAACTTAATTTATTTAAAATTAGATACAATTATTAGAAAACACTTAAATGGGAGAAATAATATTATTTAACCGCTCAAATGGCTGTAAGGGTTATAAAATAGCCTTCGAAAACCTAATATGATTAAAAATCTGTTTTCAATTATTATTGCACGTTTTCTTAGGAGTATTCTGCGAAGAAGATCACCCAAACCCCCACCAGTTGCCACGTCCATCCATAAATCACCATAGGTGGGATTAGATATTTTAAGGGTTTTTTCCAGGAAATCTTTAAGGTTTTTACGTCTTAACAATGCTATAATGAAAGAAGTTATTATTAAAAGTACCAACACCACTAAAAACACTCCCCCTACTTCCCAGTTATGGAAATTAGCCATGTTAATTCCTAGTAAGGTGTATAATATTCCTAAACCCACTCCAAAGGAATGATTACCCACTTCGCCCATCATTATCTTTCCCTGATAATCCAGTGGTGCATATCCCAGACAGGCTGCCAGTATTATTAATGCCATGGAATAAGGGTTTCCAGTGGTAAGGTAGAGGAGAATGGCTATTAGGGTGCTCATCATTATAACGGTGGAGGCAGCCGTTCCGGGTTGCATATCCGCAATGTTCATGGGCTGGATCATTAAGGCGATAAGGATAGAAACAGGGCCAAAGAAGAAATATCCAACTACCATGACCAGAAACATGCCTATACCTCTGGAAAGTTGTCCGATCTCAAAGGGAAGACTTTTGATTTTTTTCCTCCCTATAATGTCATCTAAAAATGCAAAAAACCCTATTAATCCAATCAGATAGTTTCCGGGAGGTGGGAAGAATAGTAGAAGTACGATAAAAGGTGCTATGCCCACTGCACGAGGGGTGCCTCCACGTATAGGTGTGTAAAGGTTACCTCCCAGGCGAGTGAATATATTCTGAAATAGGGGTGTTAAAATCCCGGAGAGAATGAAAACTACAATCAGCAAGATTAAATCCATGATATTCATTTATCATCACTTATAATAAAATATTTACGAATACTTTAAGATAATATGAAATATTCACCAATAGAAAATGTGGATGGACATATCTCCCTTTTAAACCTGAAATCAGAATAAGATTTCTATTTTTAACAGGGATCAATTTCATGTACTTGTTTTTAAGGTCCAATGTGTCCTTCAGGAGTTTGTGCAATGACGATCTTCAGCCCAGTTTCATTGAGAGTGTCTTTTACTTTCATCATTTCAGAATAAGATGGTAATAACAGGTCTTTCCTCCTAAATTCACCCCGATAATCAAGCACGCACACCTGCACATCACCCTTCAAATCAGATATTTTTTTCCCCATTTCTCCCACTTCTTCGGTTGAAATAATATCCTTGTTGTAGGGTATTCCAATTCCCAGGAACACATCATCAGAATACTCTCCAATAATGTATTCCACTGCAGACCATGATGTTTTAAGGTATTCTTCTGCCAGTTTAGTATCCGTAAGACCAGTTATTCTCTGAAAAGTGCTGGTGTGAAATCCCTTAAGATCCACTCCCACTTCTGTCATTCCAGCTTTAACCAGCTCATCAATGTAGGGTGCAGTGAGCACGGTTCCGTTGGTGTCCACGTGGATGTGAACATCACTGTCTTCTTTACAGATATACTTAATCAATTCCAGAAGCCATTGGGGATTTAAAGTGCTTTCACCACCAGATATTGCTATCCTGTCAACTTGGTGTTGCCTCTGGAGTCCGAGGAGTATCATGGCAGTTTCCTCAGCCTCCATGAGGTGTCCCCCGGCAGTAAAGGCCATACCATAGTTCTGGCACTGAGGGCAGTGTAGATTGCATCCATGGGTAAAACAGGCAATTTCTATAGGTTCTCCACTATTTTTAAGCTGATAGGGAGTTCCCACCCCTCCAACAGTGTGGGCTCCGAATCCACTAACCACCCGTAATGGGGGCATGGTGGTTGCTAATTCGATTTTCATACCATCATGTAGTGGTGTGATGCAGGAAAGAGCGTATTTACCATTAACTTTCACGGCACATGACCAGCAACCACCTGAAAAGCAGGGCATACTAATAACTGGATCATTAGGGGAGTCTTTAAATGGAAATTTACTGATCTCAACTCCGGCTTCACCCAGGGCATCTTTAATAAATCCAGATGTTTTTATCTCCTGACCGTTAACGTAAACTGTTCTTTCAGGGGATGATGCTAAATTGTCTTCTATGGCTATGAGGGCATTTTCGGGACAAGCAATGACACAGGCTCCGCAGCCAATGCATTTATCCTCCTCTAAACTTTTCCAGGCATTCCCTAGTGGGCAGAGAACCATTTCACACATTCTGCAGTGAATACATTTATCCCTATTTCTGGTTACACTCATTCACAGGGCCTCTTTCAGGAATTTTAAAGGTATTTTATTCTGCAGCAATCAATAATCCTAATAAATACGGTCTTTTTACAATATCTGTCCATTAATTCAATGCATACCTTAATAAAGCGGCTAATCCTCCAAGGGCACCTAGCTGCTTTCCACCATCATGTTCGCTGCTTAAAACCATCACTTTACCTCCCAGGTTTTCAGTAAGGTCCATGATCTTTTCCACATCTTCTTCCCGTAGCATTTCATCGATAACCAATAATTCTTCCACTGCACCAGCTTCAGCAGCGGTTTTGACTTCTTTTTTCCCATAGGTCACCATGTTGGAAGTTTTTCCAATTTCCTCTAAAACACGGGCCATCATCCGCATTTCCTCAGCTATACGTCCTTCAGTGGCCATTTCTTCCAGGATACCCTTCTGCAACACCTCGTGAATTCCGGATCTGCCGCCAGCCCCGGTGCTTTCCAGCCTTGAAATACGGGCAATATCTGGATATCTTTGGCTTATAAATTGATAAAAGTCATTTTTACCAAATCCTGGCCCGGCAATGACCATTCCTTCAATTCCTTCAAACTTGTTGATGGTGTTTACGATTTCCTCATAGAAATTGTTAATGATTTGTTGCCGGTTTTTCTGTACCATTCTCTTCCCGGAGATTCCCCCAATTATGGGTCCGTAATATTCCACTCCATACTGGCGGAGGATACCCATATCGGCATTATCATCCTCAATTACCACCACCAGTGCTTTTGGTATTTTTGAGGCATCAATGGCTTCCTTAATTCGTTTCCGGTGCCAGCGGGACCATCGTTCCTTCTGTATCTTCACTGAATTGTTGAGTTTCAAATCCAGGGTGTGATGGGATCCCAGGGAAACCAGATCTTCTGGTCCCTTCTCAATAACTCCTTTAGCACGTAGTTTACCGGTGTATTTATGGAAATTAATGCTCTCCACTCTTATGCCCATGAAAAATGTTTTTTTAATACCACGGTCACTGCGCAGGCGTTCTCCGGTGGTGTCCTGTATACGGCGGGTGGTTCTGGATGAGACCAGATCCCCTGGTTCTATGAGGTGAGAAAGATGCCAGAGGTCATCTAAAGTTTCGGGGAATAATTCAATAAGTCCTCTTTTGGCATCCTGATGAATAATACGCATTTTAAATACCTTTTTTGAATTTATATTTGCATTTGATTATTATTAAAGAACTTTGAGTCAAATGGATTTTTTTATGGTGTTTTTACCCTAATAAATTCCGATTTATGTTTAAATCTTTTTTTAACATCCCTTATTTTCTTTCATCTTATTCATAAATTTTATTCCCTTAATCATAAGTTTTATATAAAATGTATTACAAAATAGATGTTGGTGATTATTAATGGACAATCAGCTAGAAAGTAAGATAAGAGAAACCCTGGAAAATGTTAAACCATGGCAAAGGGTCCCCACGTCTCTTGAGGGTGTTTTTTTAATAAAAGCTCCTACCAGGGGTGATCAGGAAAGCATAATGGTAGAAGTAAACCCATTAAATGAGTTTGGACACCCTATTAAACGTAGAGGGATATTCATACAGCAGAAAATCCAGCTCGAAAGGTTTTTAGAGGTGATGAAAAAACCTCGTCTAATGGAATTTCTGGAAACACTGGATTCCATGGCGGGAAATGATGGAAATGAGAAGGTGGAAAAATTGGAGATATAAAAAGGGAGTTTGTTTGCTTTATTTACGAAAATACTCGTGAATTAGCTTAGAATTAAATAAAATCAATCAAAATAAAATCAACCAGATTATCTCGTTATTGGTATGTTAAATCATTAAGTGGGAAAATTCAAAGTGGTATGAAAAATTTAATATCCTCCTCTAGCTATAGATAACCCTATGCACGTAGCGGTTATAGGCGGGACCCGTGGACTGGGAAACTGGATAGCTAACTTTCTTAAAAAGAAAGAATGTCAGGTTACTATAACTGGCAGAAACAATCTCATGGGTGAAGCCATAGCCAGTAAAATGAAGTTATCATACACTTCTGATAATGTGAAAGCCGTATCTCAAGCAGAGGTGGTGGTAGTGGCAGTTCCCATTGAAGTCACACCCCAAACCATAAAGGAAATAGCCCCCCACCTCCAGGAAGGATCTCTCTTGGTGGATGTAACTTCAGTCAAGGAAGTACCGGCCGAAATCATGCTTGAACATGCTCCGGAAGGGGTGGAAGTACTTCCCACCCACCCCATGTTCGGTCCCAGAATAAGATCCCTGGAGGGACAAGTAATAGTTCTAACTCCACATATAAAGGGAAAATGGTACCCTAAGGTGTTGAAATTCCTGGAATCTGAACAGGCACGTATCTTGGAGACTACTCCGGAAATTCACGACCGGATGATGAGTATTGTTCAGGGTTTGACCCATTTTGCCTACATTTGCATTGCCAGCACCATTGAAAGGATGGAAGTGGATATTAAAGAGTCTCGTAAGTTTTCCAGCCCCATTTACAATCTTATGCTGGATATGATAGCTAGGATCGTGGCTCAAAACCCCTACCTCTACTATTCTATCCAAACTCAGAATCGATACATTCACGAAGTTCATGAAACCTTCCTGGAAACATTTAATCATCTTAAATCATTGATAGATGATGAAAATCAGGAGGGTTTTGTGAAAGCAATGAGTTCGGCAGCCAAACACCTGGATGATCTTGAATCAGCTTTAGGAAGATCTGATAAGGCAATAACTGCCCTTAATGCGGAAGTAACTCACTTAAAAGAATCTATTGGTCAGGAAGTTGGTTTGAGGCACATGTACTCCCAGAAAATTCACATTGGAGTTCTGGAAGAATTAAATCCTGATTTTGTAATGTTGAAGGACAGGAATAAAATTATCCGGCTTAAACTTTCTAATGTGGAAGTTTTAACTGCAGAGGAAATTCGTCAATGGAAAACAGATAACATTCCTTTAAAAACATTTGATGTGTCTGTTATATTTCCAGAAAACTCTAAACCTGATTTGATTGCCAGGAATATTGAAAAAATTGAGGGCGTGGTTCAAGCTAAGGTCATAGATGTTTATCATGGTCAACAGATACCAGAAGGATGGATAAGCATTACCATAACCTACCAGGTTGTTGATTCCGAACTTAGAAGAGAAGTGGAAAATATATTAACCATATTTGGTGGTAAAATCAGATAATTTAAGACCAGTTTTTCTTTTTGAATAAACCTTTTTTTTGGAATCGATGAAAGCTAAATATAAAAAAATATTATAATTATTAATTCTATATTAGAGTTACCAAGAGTGTCTGGGGGGATTACAATTAAAGATAACCGCAAAATTTCTAAGTTTAAAGACTACTTGAAGGGTATGGGTCTTGTACGTGGATGGGTTATAATATTGATTGTTATTCTGGCTACTGTGGGGGGATCACTGATCTGGGTTACCTATCAAAACACAGCACAGGATTTTGTGAATATTGGAGAAGCCATCAATCCGGATGTGGTGGAAAGTGGTTTAACTGCTGAGGATTATCAGGATCCGGCTGCAGCTGAAAAAGTTACTGTGGGCATTTATTTGGATAGAATTAAATCCATGAATATAAAGGACAATCTATGGGCTGCTGATTTTTACATATGGTTTAAATGGAAGGGAGATTTAAATCCGGGTGATAGTTTCCAGATAATTGATGGGACTGTGTCAGATAAAGATGTCCAGCTCATTAAAAACGGAACTGTGGGTGATGAAAATTATGCGTTATACAAGGTTGCCGCAACCATCACCAAAAAATTCGACATGAACCGCTTCCCGGTAGATGATCAATTCTTAACCATTGTTGTTCAGGACACGACAGATCAAAGGGACAAGTTGATCTTTGTACCCGATAGGGAAGGGTCTTCTGTGGGGAACAATGTTAATGTCCCCGGTTATGGGATTAATTCATTTAACATGACTGAGAAGCCCTTCAGTTATAACTCAACCATGGGAGATCCTTCAGTTTCCAGTGGTATTTTCTCCCAGTTAAGAACGGGTATTCTGTTATCCCGGGAAGATAATACAGTCTTATTTGTATCACTCATTGGTATGTTCATTGCAGTATTGGCTGCTTTATCATCCCTTTTTATCATGTCATTCCAGGGACGTTTTTCCATGGAAGGAGCTTCCATGTTCGTGCTTATAACCAACATGGTTTTAGTTACAAATATGGTTCCTACTGGAGTTATAACTGTGGGACATTATGTGGCTTCTTTAGCCTTTTTCGTAGTGGCCATATGTTTAGTGGAGTCTGCCATATCCATACATTATAATAACCAGGGGGAAAAAGACTTGGCCCGAAGATTGGACATGGTTACGGCACCTATATTAGCGGTAGGATTTATAGCGATAGTTACTGCTATGATACTGGCTGCATGGTAATTATATTCATTTTTTTTCGTTTATTTCCAACATTCACAAGTTTAGATTAACCAAAACCTTTATATACTAGAATCTACAATGTTAAAGTAACATAAGTTAACTAAATACAAAAACGATTTATATTTATTTTTTAGGACATAAATTATTTTAATTCAAGCTATAAAAAAATATATAGGGGGATTTATCATTAAAAACGAAGAAATGAAACTAAAAGTAGCAGAAGCATTTTCACAAGCAGATGTTGGTCGATCCATAGCTAGAATAGACCCGGCATGCATGGAAAAGCTCGATCTCCTGGATGGAGATATGATCGAAATTGAAGGTCGAAAACTGACTGCCACCACAGTGGCCTCATCCCAATCAGACATAGGGCTGGGAATCATAAGGATAGATGGATACATCCGAAAAAATGCAGGAACATCCCTGGGAGAAGAAGTCACCGTAAGAAAAGCCCAGGTTAAAGAAGCACAGAAAGTGGTGCTGGCCCCGGTGGATCAGAAAATTATGATCAGGGGAGATGTTAAAGGAGCATTCCAGGGTAGAGTACTATCCAAAGGAGACATCATTGTAACCGGAATCCGGCAACAGCAACAAACCGCCATGCGGGGAAGTTTATTCGATGAATTCTTCAGGGACACCATGAGTGATGTGCGTCCTATGGGTGAATTAAAACTGGCTGTAGTGTCCACCAAACCAGCCGGAGCAGTTAAAATCGCCGAAATGAGTGAAGTGGAAGTACAAACCGATCCAGTGGACATATCTAAACTGGAAGGAGTAAAAACCCTGGTAGATGTTACTTACGAAGACATAGGTGGCCTCAAAGAAGAAGTGAAGAAAGTCAGGGAAATGATAGAAATACCCCTGAAAAGACCCGAACTCTTCGAAAGACTGGGAATATCACCACCTAAAGGAGTCCTGATGCACGGACCACCAGGTACTGGTAAAACCCTACTGGCCAAGGCAGTGGCCAATGAAAGTGATGCCCACTTCATTGCCATACAGGGACCCGAGATCATGAGCAAATACGTGGGTGGATCCGAAGAAAAACTACGAGAATTCTTCGAAGAAGCAGAAGAAAACGCCCCATCCATAGTATTCATAGATGAAATCGATGCCATCGCCCCTAAACGGGAGGAAGTATCTGGAGAAACCGAAAGACGCGTAGTTGCCCAGCTCCTGACTCTGATGGATGGTCTTAAAAGCAGAGGTCAAGTGGTAGTAATCGGTGCCACCAACCGGCCCGACGCCCTGGACTCAGCCCTACGACGTGGAGGACGATTCGACAGGGAAATAGAAATTGGAGTACCAGACAAGGACGGACGTAGAGAAGTGCTCCAGATACACACCAGGGGAATGCCCCTGGATGAGAAAGTGGATCTTGATGAAATAGCAGACACCACCCACGGTTTTGTGGGCGCAGACCTGGAAATGCTCTGTAAAGAAGCAGCCATGAGAGTCCTGCGCAGGGTACTCCCCGACATTAAAGCCGACGAGGAAATACCCAAAGAAACCCTCAAAAAGATGATCATCAAGAAAACCGACTTCAAAGAAGCCTTAAAAGAAATCCAACCCTCCGCACTCCGTGAAGTCCTGGTACAGGTGCCTGATATCAAATGGGATGACATCGGAGGCCTTGAAAATGCCAAACAAGAACTCAAAGAAGCAGTGGAATGGCCTCTTAAATATCCGGAAAGTTTCGACAAGTTCGGAGTCACACCCCCACGTGGTGTGTTAATATACGGACCACCAGGTACTGGTAAAACCCTACTGGCCAAGGCAGTGGCCAATGAAAGTAAAGCCAATTTCATAGCTGTTAAAGGACCAGAATTACTCTCCAAATGGGTGGGTGAATCTGAAAAAGGTGTAAGGGAAGTATTCCGAAAAGCCAGACAAACCGCACCAACAGTGATCTTCTTCGACGAAATAGACAGCATAGCCTCCGCCCGATCCGGTTCCAGCACCGACAGCGGAGTCACCCAGAGGGTGGTAAACCAGTTACTCACGGAAATCGATGGATTGGAAGAACTTCAGGACGTGGCAGTAATCGCCGCCACCAACCGGGTGGACATCATGGACCCTGCCCTACTCAGGCCCGGTCGATTTGACCGCCACGTGAAGGTGGATGACCCTGATGAGGCAGCCAGACTGGCAATATTCAAGGTACACACCAAAAATATGCCACTGGCCGATGACGTGGACCTGGACTACCTGGCCAAAAACACCCAAAAATACGTGGGTGCTGATATCGAGGCAGTTTGTCGGGAAGCAGTCATGTTAACCATGAGAGATGACCTTAAGGCCGAAACCGTGAAGATGAAATACTTCAAAAAAGCCATGAAAAAGGTCAAAACTGAGGAAAAAACAGACATGGTCCAGTACCACTAGACTTACCCATGAAAACCCCCATATCATAAACCCCAAAAATTGGAGAAGACTCCCATACTTGGAGCCTTCTCCTTTTTTTTATTATTTAACCTATTTTAACCACTTATTTTCTTCTTATTTTTTACCTGTTAATTAGTATAAGTGTAATATTATCAAATTTAACAGAGAGACTTAATTATATAGGAATAGAGAATTAACATCTATAATCTAAACATATTTTTTTAGTATTCATGACAAGGATATAACGGTGACTAACATGCCTTATAAAGTAAAAGATATAGAATTAGCCCCTCAGGGTAAAAAGAAGATTGCATGGGTTCAAAGACACATGCCAGTCCTGGAAACCATTAAAAAACGTTTCGAAAAAGAAAAACCCTTTGAAGGAATCACCATTGGCTCCTGCCTGCACCTGGAACCCAAAACCATCAACCTGGGTTTAACACTCCAGGCCGGAGGGGCAGAAGTGGTAATGACTGGTTGCAATCCACTCTCAACCCAGGATGACGCTACTGCCGCCGGTGCCAGTTTAGGACTTAACATGTACGGTTGGAGGGAGCAAACCAACGAAGAATACTACCAAACCATCAACATGGTTCTGGATCATAAGCCCGAAATCATAATCGATGACGGAGCGGACATGATATTCATGATCCACCGGAAAAGAAGGGATGTCCTGAATAAGATCAAGGGGGCCTGTGAGGAGACCACCACTGGAATTCACCGCCTGAAATCCATGCATGCAGACGGGGCTCTTGAATTCCCGGTAATAGCCGTTAACGATGCTTACACCAAATACCTCTTTGACAACCGTTATGGGACAGGACAATCAACCTTTGACTCCATAATGGGATCCACCAACATGTTAATAGCCGGAAAAAACGTGGTTGTCTGCGGATACGGATGGTGTGGTCGGGGAATAGCCATGCGCGCCCATGGATTAGGAGCTAACGTAATTGTAACCGAAGTTGATCCAATAAGGGCATTAGAGGCACGTATGGATGGATACCGGGTCATGACAGTCCGTGAAGCAGTCAAACATGCTGACATCCTGGTCACGGCCACTGGGAACATCGATGTTGTCTCCGGGGATGATTTTAAGGTAATGAAGGATGGCTGTGTAATGGCCAACTCCGGTCACTTCAACGTGGAAATTAACCGGCAAGACCTGGATCAGATGGCTGTAAAACAGGGAAATATGAAAGCAGACATTGAAGAATTCGTAATGGACGACGGCCGGACAATATACCTACTAGCTGAAGGAAGATTGGTTAACCTTGCCGGTGAAAGGGGACAGGGACACCCTGCTGAGATTATGGATCTAAGCTTTGCCATGCAGGCATTATCTGCTGAAAAACTGGTGAAAACACAGATGGAAGTAGGGGTGCATAAAACCGATGATGAAGCAGACATGCACGTGGCACGGCTGAAATTAAAAGCCATGGGCATTGAAATTGATGATCTAAGCGAAAGACAGGTTGATTACCTGGAAGGATGGGAAGAAGGAACATAACTTCTTAAGGGTGTGAAGAAGGGAACTTCCTGTACAAAAAAATTTAGGAACTAATATGGAACCTAATAAAATGGAAGTAAATTTTTTAAAAGAAATAGGTGTGAATAATGGAACTTCACGCCTGTTTGTAGGTGGAGTGCATGGGAAGGAAGGTTTAAGCACCATAAACGCCATCCATATGGCTGAAAATATCACAATCAATGGGGGAACCTTGTTGTTGTGTAATCTTCCTCCCAGCCCCTACCTGAGCACCCTGGACCCCCTTTACTACCTTTCCCTTGCCGGTAGCAAACTCCTAGCTCTGGTAATGAAGAATCAACCAGAGATATACTTGGAACTGCACTGCTACCATCCTGAAAACTATACTAAACTCACCAGGCAAGATAGGAAAGAGAAATTTGGAGTTCCTGGTCTGATGGAACTTAAAAATGGGGTGTTAATAGGTTCTGTTTCTCCACTAATTCGTTCCACTTTTTTTGATCTAAATGATTTTCCTTTTACCCTGGAAATGCCATGTAACCCCTCTGAAGAATCACTGCAAACTTGTCTGGAAGTTATGGAAATAATTGCCGGGTCCGGTAGCCGTGAAGAGATAATGGAAAGGTTAAGCCGGGTGTACCCACAGCAGGTTGAAACTTTGGACAGTTATTTTAAGGAATTTTCCCGGAACTTCCACTCTGCATTCGAGAAAATTAAACAAAGATCACTAAAAACCCCTTTGAAAGATTATCAGGACCTTGAAAAGCTGATAAATGATGTTGTGAGTGAAGGGAATTATGATCTTAACCCGGTCCAGATAAAACAGTTAGAAGGAGCATTTCTAATTTTCAAGGAGTATAGCTCGTTTAACTCATGTAAATTTTGTAATACAAAAATTAGACCAGAAATCTAAGAAAAAAATGGAAATATTAGTGGATAGCTCCTTCTAAGAAATATTTCCTTAGCAATATTACCTAAAACTAGGTTTATTTATCTAAAACACCAGGTTTTCAAGGTGAAGGATATGGCTTACTTTAAAATAATTAATAAAGGAAAGGGTATTAACCGGCTTTTCATTGGAGGAGTACATGGAAAGGAAGGTTTAAGCACCATCAAAGCCCTCCAGGAGATCCAGGAGGATGATGTGGATGAAGGTAAACTTACCATCCATAACTGTGACGAAAGTC
The DNA here is from genome assembly GCF_002813695.1 of Methanobacterium subterraneum. Classification (NCBI taxonomy): domain Archaea; kingdom Methanobacteriati; phylum Methanobacteriota; class Methanobacteria; order Methanobacteriales; family Methanobacteriaceae; genus Methanobacterium; species Methanobacterium subterraneum. The sequence continues at coordinate 2,397,134 of NZ_CP017768.1, forward strand.
CCTACCTGAGCACCTTGAACCCTCTTTACTACAAGTCTGAAGTGGGTAAAGAAGTCCTGTACCTGATTAACTACTACCAACCTCAAATATATGTGGAAGCACATTGTTATAAAAAAGAAAGCTACCCTAAACTGATTGCTCCTGGGAGAAGAACTGAAGAAGGGGTTCCACCACTAATTGAACTTGAAAAAGGAGTACTGATCGGTTCTGCATCCCCTAACATCAGAACCACCCTTTTTAAAAAGGATGATGTGTGCATAACACTGGAAATGCCATGTAATCCTTCTTATGATTCTCTGGATGTTTACGTGAAGGTTTTAAGGATTCTGGCTGCCAGCAGAAACCGGGGTGATCTGGAAAAGAGAATGAAAGAAATTTACCCTGTCCAAGTGGAAACAGCACGCAGGTACGCCCGAGAATTTTTCGGAGACTACCCTCCATTTTAGGAATAATATAATCTACCTTTTAAATACATTCTAATAATTGGCGAGCGCAGTTACTTAGATTTATCATTAAAGAATGAATAGTTTCTTAAAACCACTGTTCCAAACTACTCTGGGTGGTTTGCAGCTTTTTAAGTTTATCCAATGCACTTAAAACTCTGCTTTCTGAAAAATCATGTTCTCCACAGAGGAAGTCAACGATTTGCTTCTGGTCTGCTTTCTGCCATTTCAATTCATAATCTGAGTCCACTTCGTGGTTGAGGAACATGTTCCTGAGTATGGTGGGATCAACATCCAGTTCAATATCCAGTTTTTCCAGTATTTGATAGATGTCACCGTGTTCTTTAATGAGTTTCAAACCCTTTTTTGCTCCAATTCCCTTGATCCCCTGGTTAAAATCGGTACCAACCATGATTGCCATGTCCACCAGTTGCTCACGGGTTACACCCAGGTTTCCCAGAACCTTATCCAGTTCGATTAGTTCGGGATTGGTCTGACTTCCGCTGATGGTTAAATTTTTAACCATGCGGGGTGCTCCGAATAACATGCAGTCATAGTCCTGGGAGGCAACGCACCATGCATCTCCACGGGCCACCATGTATGATGCCTGGGCCTCACCTTCTCCTTTAGCCTGGATATATGGGATTCCCATGAGTTTAATTAGTTTCTTGGAGCCTTCAACGATTTCTGGAGACATGCGGGATGATCTAACTGCAAACTTCCGGGCATCATCTAAACGTCCCTCCTCAAGGGCTTCCTTCCATTTTCGCTCTGATTCTTCCTTTATCTCTTTTCTTTTTTGTTGTGTTTCCTTTTTAAGAGCACTGGACTGACCATCAAAAACGTAGATTGGTTTAATCCCCTTTTCTACCAGGGCGGATGTGCGGTATAGAATTCCACTAAAATGTGAAGTGACCCTCCCATTCTGGTCCTTTAAGGGGGTGCCGTCCAGCTGGCGAATACTGGAAAGAAACTGATAAATAACATTGGCAGCATCAAGAGCCACTATTTTCCCGTCAAGGTCTTCAAATCTAATTTCCTCTGGTGATACTATGTCTTTGAACTTAACACCCATTTTAATCCAACCCGGTTATGATTCTAATCGTATTTATTCATTATTTCCTTTAAGTTCCAATTAATCCGACTTTCAATAGTCTATGGGCTAAAACTAAATAAATGATGGGGAAAAAATGATTCAATCTTTAAACAGGGTGTGGGGAAATGTTTCCATTAACCAGATGAGTACCTGATCTTTGTGGATTATGTTATAGGTCCTCCTTAACATAGGGGCTTTGGTTTTAAAGATCTCCACCATCTCTGGCTCTGGTTTCTCCAGTGAAACAGTCTTTATCTCCCTGCGGGATTCTATATCATGTTTACGTAGAATTCGACCAATGGGAATATCCGCCCGGATCAGATCCTCCTTGAAATCATTGTCCAATCTTTCCAGTGGTATCATGGAAACTGCGTATATTAGGGGTTCTTCCCCTTCAATAACCACCACTCGATAGTTGATGGTGTCACCCACTTGGATATTTAGGAGGGAGGCGGCTTCTTCATCCGCTTCCCGGAACTCCTGAACCAGGGTTCTGATGTTCACGTGTCCCTTGAGCACGTCCAAAATAGTAGTTACCGAGCCATCAGTAGCTAAGAGTATTTTCTGAGCACTGGAAAGACTCCCTAACTCTTTTTCGATCTGTTTTATTCCTTCAAAGATTTTTGGGTCCATAGTTATTCACTGGGGTTTCTTATTTCACCGTGAATGGCAGAGTAAGCCACCACTGCGGGGTTAGCCAGGTACACCTCCGATAGGGGGTCACCCATGCGGCCCACAAAGTTGCGGTTAGTGGTGGAGATGCACACCTCCCCTGCAGTTAAAACACCCATATGGGCACCTAAACATGGCCCACATCCAGGGTTTATTATTATGGCTCCTGCTTCCAGGAAAGTATCAATAATTCCTTCAGCTATTGCCGATTGATAAATTCGGCGAGATGCCGGTGACACGATGAGTCTAACATCAGGATGAACTTTCTCATTTTCCAAAACATGGGCCGCCAGGCGCAGGTCTTCCAGCCGACCGTTGGTACAGGAACCAATGAAGGCCTGGTCAATTGATTCTCCTGAAACCTGGGAAACTGGGTGAACATTATCCACATTATGGGGGCATGCTACCTGTGGTTCCAGGTCATTGGCCTGGAAATGGTAAGATTTTTCATAAACAGAATCTTCATCAGAGGTGAATATATGGAAATCCCTCACATTAAGTTCCTTTAAATATTTCAAAGTGGCAGGGTTGGGTTCCATTATCCCGTTTTTAGCACCTGCTTCTATGGCCATGTTGCACATGGTCATGCGCCCTGATACATCCATGTTATCAACTGTGTTCCCACAGAATTCCAGGGACTTATAAGTAGCCCCATAGGAACCGATAGTGCCAATAATATGGAGAATCAGATCTTTGGCGGTAACATTTTCCCCTAATATTCCATTCACTTCGATCTGCAATGCTCCGGGGACCATGAACCAGGTTTTTCCAGTGGCATACACCACTGCCATGTCGGTAGCACCCATCCCGGTGGCGAATGCCCCGAAGGCTCCGTAAGTGCAAGTATGGGAATCAGCACCAACCACCACAGTACCGGGTTTGATAAAACCCTCTTCTGGAAGTAACTGATGACATATTCCTTCTCCATGGTTGTAAATATTCTTTATTTGCTGTTTTACAGCAAAATCTTTAGTTATTCTCTGGAACTCGGCTGATCCGATGGTATTTGCAGGTACATTATGGTCATAGACCAGAACGATCTTATCTGCGTCCCAGACTTTGCTGGCTATTTTATTGAAGGTGTTGATGGTGGGGGGTGAGGTTCCATCATGGCTCATGGCCAGATCTACCCTTGCCTCAATTATATCTCCCGGCTGAACCTCTTTTGCGCCCGAAGCATTAGCCAGTATTTTTTCAGTGATATTCATGGATAAAACATCCTTATCATATTCAAATATGGATTATTACTTGTTTTATTTTGAGATTAAATCCAGTAAATATTTTATTCTGTTTATGGGTGTTTCTAATCTTTATGGGGTGAAAAAATATTATATTTAAAATTCAAATGGTCCTCGCACTGAACGTACGATATCATTGAAGATGTTATCGTTGATGTATTTTCCTTTTTCCCGTTTTTCCTTTACTATTTCCACGATTTTACATAGTTCATCCCGGGTAACATCAATTCCACATTCATCAAGTTTGGCTTTAACTGCCCGGCATCCGGAGTGCTTGCCCAGCACTATCCGGCGCTGGTGACCGATAAGTTCAGGGAGGAATGGTTCATAGGTTAATGGTTCTTCAATAACCGCATCCACATGTATTCCAGATTCATGCCGGAACACGTTTTTACCAACAATAGGTTTGTTATCTGGAACTTTCATGTTGGTAAGTTCTTCAACCATCTGGGAAAGCTCATAAAACACACCGATATTGAAATCCAGGTCAACTCCGTAGATAAGGAGAAGGGTCATCACCAGTTCCTCCAGGGAAGTGTTACCTGCTCTTTCACCAATACCATTCACTGTAGTGGAAACTGCACTGGCACCTGCCAGTAAACCGGCAATACTATTGGAAAGAGCCATTCCAAAATCATTGTGGCAGTGTAAAGCTATTTCAATATCTATCTCTTTTTTTAACTCACCAACCAGATATCCCATACCTTGGGGACTTATTGCACCCACTGTATCAGCTATGTGTACCCGATCAGCACCATAACTCTGGGCTCTCTTGTAGATATTCTTCAGAAAGTCAAGATCAGTTCGGGTGGCATCCTCAGCTGAAAAGGCCACAAAAAGACCGTGTTCCTTGGCATATTCAATGGAGTTCATACAGATGTTCAGGGCGTCTTCCTGGCTTACTTTAAGTTTATGTTTCAGGTGAAGGGCTGAAGTGCCTAGAAACGTGATTATACCATCCACATTGCAATCCAGTGCTGTGTCAATATCTTCTTTCTTGGTACGGCATAGGGCTAAAATCTGAGCATCCAGGTTTTCGCCTGCAATGGCTTTCACTGAACGTTTTTCTTCATGGGAAACCACAGGAAAACCTGCTTCAATCTGGTGTAATCTCAGTTCATCGAGTTTACGTGCTATCTTAAGTTTTTCGGGTGTTCTTAGGCATACACCAGGTGTTTGTTCACCATCCCGGAGTGTAGTGTCATAAACAGTGATGTTTTCAGGGAATTTTAAATCAACTGACTGGTTATAGGGACTCACGAAATATTTCAAAACATTACCACCTGTTTTTATCGATAAATAAGTTAAATATAATATGTTAAATCTAATGGAGAAATCTAATGGACTTGTATGTTTTTTCTGTTTAGAAAATTTCCATAATTTATTTGTTAATCAATGGGGTATATCCATAGATTATCTTGGATCATTATTATTTAAATATAAATGAACTTTTCGTTTTCATCAGCAATTCAGTCGGCGAGCAATTTCCGACTGCCGGTGAACTAGATGTAGGGTCTGGCTTAACCCTAAAGGTCATTGTCTGTAAAAACAATCTTTTTAAGGATAATTTTTAAATTAAACTATTTACCGGAATTTAAATTCACTGATAAATGCTATTCGATCTTTCATTAATTAATTGGAGCTATTATTTGGAATTTTTAGTTGGAGTAACAATGAATTTTCTTATATCTCATTATTCCCGCAAATATTCATTTCACTGTGTAATCTTAATGAATCTCCATCAGTTCCAGATAAGATCTTCTTTCAAAACCATCTTCTATCCCTATTTTAGAGTAGGTGGCGAAGATCTCATCCAGTGCTTCCTGGGTATCTTTACCCTCTTCCATTTCCTTTTCAATCTCCATAAATCTACCCACACCATGAACTTCATCCAGGGTTATAATCAGATCTTCTAGGGTGTAAATAATTCGGTTCTTTTTAACTGTTGCCACAGGACGGAAACTGAGACTTTGAAAAATATCCGCCACTTTTAAAGAATCTTCCACACCCACTTCCACTTCTTTCCGGGTTTTACTAATTTCATCCATCTTAGCACCCTTGTAAGTGATGAAGATTTTTTTGGAGGTTTCATCCATGACCTTCCTTATTCTGAGGGCCTCATCAGTTTTGGCGAAGTCCCGGTGTGGAGCGTTAAAATAAAGATCTTCCTGAAATTCCTCTTTAACTCTGCGTGCACCAATTTCAATCAGTTTTTCTTCCAGAACACCCTTATCTTGAGGTACATGGGCTTTAACTTCCACTTCGATCATGTTAAACTCCTTTTTGTGGTGCTTAAAAATTTAATTGATTATATAAATCCAAAATTATCCTACTCTTCTTTCTATTGAATTTCGTATATAAATTCGGGCATCTTCAATTTGAGTTAAATAATTATCTACCATAGTCTCGATAATTTCATAAGACTTTATTTTGGTGTTTCTCTTTTTTAAAATGGATTTTTTCTTTTTAATTCTCTTTTGAACTTCTTTTGAACTTCTTTTGGAGGTTTCTTCTGGTGAAGGTTCCAATTCCTTTATCAAAAGCAGATATTCTTTTCTAATATTCCTTATATCGGTGCGAATGTTATGCCGCATCTTTTTTAAAATATTTTCATACTCTTCCAATTCATTAAGGGTTTGCATGGCCTCTTCAATGGTTGAAACATCTATTTCCATTCCGTCAATTCCAATTTCATCGAGTTGTTGTTGGTATACTTTGGGACCAAACATAATTACTCCTCACCACAGGGATGAATCCAATAAAAATATATATCAATTCTTAGATGGTATTATATCCAATATTATTTAATATGTTTAGTTTGGCTAGGGGACCATAGGTTTATTAATGTGAATTATTTTACACATGTTTAAGAAAAACTTATTAATTCTATTCTGTCCAAGCTTTACAGCAGAGAATTGAGCTATGAATTTTCAGGGGTAAAATATATCATCAATAGAATTTTTCAATAACCAAAATCAGGAAACTAATATATATAGTCATGAACAAATCTAGATGATAAGTGAGATTAATGAGTCTTTTTATAAAAAATTGGTAGTATAAAACTAACTATTTTTATGTCCAATTCACGGTCATTTATATAATTTATATAAAGCCTTTTATAAAAGAATAAAAAGCACATGGTTATACAAACAACCATGGGAGGATGTTAGATGACAAAAGTTGAAATCAAAGTGGAGAACATAGTGGCTTCCGCAACGCTCGGAAAGTCCGTAGACCTTCCCCAAGTCGCACCAGCGCTGGAAGGTGTAGAATATAATCTTGAACAATTCCCAGGATTAGTCTACAAACTTAAAGAACCTAAAACCGCAGCCCTCATATTCGGATCCGGTAAATTGGTGTGCACCGGAGCCAAGTCCATAGAGGACTCTAAGAAGGCTATACACATAGCAGTAGACAAGATGCGCACCCTTGACCCTGATATACCCCACGAATTCGAAATAAAAGTCCAAAACATAGTTGCTTCTGCAAATTTAGAAAAAACTCTCAATTTGGAGGCAGTAGCCCTGGACTTAGAAAACACAGAGTACGAACCTGAACAATTCCCTGGATTGGTTTACCGATTGGGTGAACCTAAAGTAGTATTACTATTATTCGGGTCTGGAAAGGTAGTATGTACCGGTGCAAAAACAATAACAGACGCACAACTTGGTGTAGAAAAAACGAAAGAAAGGTTATCTGAATTAGATTTATTATAATTCATCTTTTTAAGTAGTATTTGGTGATCTTTTGATTAAACTTATCGCATTTGATCTTGATAACGTCCTAATTGACGGTGAAGTCATAGACGAGATGGCAAAATTGACTGGAGTAGAAGAAGAAATTTCCAAAATAACCAGTCAAGCAATGGAAGGAAAAATAGATTTTGGAACAGCCCTGAAACAAAGAGTTTCACTCTTGAAAGGAGCACCTGTTGAAGATATCAACAAGGTAATGCTGGAAATTCCCCTTATGGAAGGGGCAAAAGACAGCGTTAAAGAGCTCAAAAAGAGGGGTTACAAAATAGCAACCATAACTGGCAGTTTTGATTGTATTGCCCAGCGCATGAAAGACGAACTTGACCTGGACTATGTGTATTCCAACACACTCCAGGAAGAAGATGGTGTTTTAACCGGTGAAGTAACCGGTCCGCTGATAGATGGCTCTAAAAAAGAAATTCTTCAGGAACTGATGAAACTGGAAAAACTATCAGCTGAAGAATGTGCTGCAGTGGGTGATGGTGCCAATGATGTTTCCATGCTGGAAGAAGCAGGTCTAGGAATAGCATTCAACGCTAAACCAGTCCTAAAAGAAATAGCCGACGTCATCGTTGAGAAAAAGGACCTAAAAGAGTTACTGGAAATATTTGATGAAGGTTCAGAAAAAGCTTCCAAAAAGGCAGAAGAAGAGCCTAAGGAGAGCTTCCCTGAACTTTTATCCAAGAAAAAGGATCTGGAAAAGACCCTCAAAGAACTCACAACTAAAAGGGACAAGCTAAATGATGAGGCTAAAGTCTTCCGTCAGGAACGTGACGAACTTAACTCCCAAATAAGAGGAAACCTGGATAATGCCCTGAAATACAGGGATGAAAGGGATCAGATTAACCAGGAAGTTAAGAAGTACAAAAAACTACGGGATGAAGCCCATCAGGCCTACAAGAAAATGGAATGGACTTCCGGAAGAAGGGAAGCTGTCCAGATTGAGGATGAAATAAAACGTCTGGAAAAAACCATTGAAACCCGAGTTCTGGACATCCGAAAAGAAAATGAACTGGTTAAAAAGGTTACGGATCTTCGTAAAAAGCTTCAAGGTATGCAAGAAGACGAAGAAAGTCGTAGTGAAGCTTTAAAACACAAAGAAGTTTCTGAAGGCCATCATGCTAAAGTGGTGGAGTTATCGGACCAGGCACAGGAAACCCACGAGAAAATGCTGGAATACTTCCGCAACATCGATGAAATCCGTAACCAGGCAGATGCCGCCCACCAAAAGTTCATAGAAACCCGGGAAAACGCAAACAAAGTCCATGACGAGGTTAAAGCCACCTTTGGTAAAATAAGGAAAGCCAACAAAGGTATGGACCGAGTTAAAGCCAAGGAACGAAGTGCCGAAGATGAAATCGTGCGTAAGAAAAACTCTGAGGAAAAGGAGAAAGCCGAGGAAATCTACCGTAAGTTCCTAGAGGGTAAAAAAGTTTCCACCGAGGAATTACTCCTCTTACAGAAACACAACATTGTCTGAGTTTGCCTCAGACACATCCTCCCCTATTTTTTTTTTATTTTTTTGTGAATTTTTTTTATTAATACTTATCTACCAGTTTAAAACAATTAGTATTATTATTTATTAATCCAAATTTATAATGGATTTTTAGAAATATAAGGTCTGGTGAATTAATGACCCCTAATGTTAGCACCCCTATAGTTAGTAATGATATTAAAATCGCTGCACTTTTAGCAGCTACCATAGCTTCATTTTTCACACCTTTCATGGGTTCATCAGTGAACATAGCCCTGCCCTCCATTGGACTGGACTTCGGTGCAGATGCTATAATCTTGAACTGGGTAACTAACGGATTCTTGCTGGCAGCAGCCATATTCGCAGTACCATTCGGCCGAGTGGCGGATATCCATGGTATGAAGAAGATATTCACTTATGGTATCATCCTGTTTACTGTGGCTTCACTGTTATGCGCACTATCTCCCACTGCTTATACTCTGATTGGTTCAAGGATACTTCAGGGTATTGGTTCGGCAATGATCTTTGTAACTGGACTGGCCATAATCAGTTCAGTCTACCCGCCCCATCACCGTGGAAAGGCCATTGGAATTAACGTAGCCGCAGTTTACGTTGGATTATCATTCGGCCCAGTTTTAGGGGGGTTGATGACCCAGTACTTAGGTTGGAGAAGTCTATTTTTATTGATGATACCATTCGGGCTGCTGGTTACCGCCATTGTATTCTGGAAACTCAATGATGAATGGGCTGCATCCCGGGGAGAAAAATTTGACTATGTGGGTTCCATACTCTACAGTTTAATGCTGTTCCTGGTGATGTACGGGTTCTCTAGCTTACCACAGATAGACGGATGGGCCATGCTAATACTGGGAATCGTGGGATTTGTTGCATTTATTAGATGGGAACTCAAGGCTAAAAGTCCAGTATTCAATGTCAGATTGTTCAAAAACACTGCATTCACCTTCTCCAGCTTAGCAGCACTTATAAATTACAGTGCCACGTTCGCTGTAACTTTACTTCTGAGTTACTACTTGCAATTCATTAAAGGGCTGGAACCACAGGCCGCCGGACTTATCCTGGTGGCTCAGCCCATAATCATGGCCATTACCGCTCCAATTGCCGGTAGGATGTCGGACCGTTTCGATGCCCGGCTCATTGCCACCACGGGTATGGCCACTGTTACCTTGGCCCTCTTCACCTTAACCTTCATCGACGGTAACACTCCCCTCAATGATATAATCATAGGATTGGGAGTTCTGGGACTGGGATTCGGACTCTTCTCATCCCCCAACACCAACGTGATCATGGGATCAGTGGAGCGCAGATTCTACGGAGTGGCCTCAGCCACAGTGAGCACTATGAGACTCATAGGCCAGACCATGAGTATTGGAATAGCCACCCTGGTCTTTTCATTATTTATTGGAAGGGTTCAGCTAACTCCTGACCAGTACCCCGCGTTACTGGAAAGTATACAGCTCTGTTTCGTTGTATTCACTGCCCTGTGTTTTATAGGGGTCTTTGTATCCTGGTGGAGAGGGGAAAAGAAAGATGTGGAGAATGGTGGCTGAAGATGACCAAACATCTTCCCCACTTTTTTTATCAAATCCAATAAGACCAAAAATTGTATTTACCTATTCTCTCAAATCCCCCTTTTAACATGAAAATTAACTACTCTAAAATTGGACTAACCTTAAACCTAATTGGAGTTGCCCTTTTCATTATCAATGCATTAGATGTTTACTTAGGACATGGCTGGACACATGGAAAAGGATTCCAGATATTGGGGCTGGGGTTAAGGTTATAGGGGGAGTAATGTGGGTGAAATTCTGTTGAAATAAATTCCAAATTAAAAAAACCAAATTAAATAATGGAGAATGTTTAAGATTCCGCCAGAAATGAATTACCCTCTTCTTTTTCGATCTTCATGATGTTATCAGCAGCATCCTCCAGATCCGCATCATGGGTAACAATAATCATCTGGGGTATAATGGACATTCTTTTCAATAGATCAATCAGTTCCTGCCGACGATAGGCATCAAGGTGGATGGTGGGTTCATCCAGCATGATCATCTCTAAACTACCTCCAGAGAGTACCTGGGTTATCCCCAACCTCAGAGCAAGGGCCACTGCTATTTTTTCACCCCCACTGATCATGTCCAGACTGCTTTCACCACCAGGACCATAGATAGTCACATCGTAATCCTCATCCAGTCTTACATCGGAGTATTCGAAGTTGAACTTCTCAAACAACTCCCGCGTTTTCTCTTCAATAAGCGGTCTGGATAGGTTTCTCAAATCCTTCTGAACACCATCCTTACCATAAATATCCCGGATAAGATTTAAAAGTTTCAAAAAATCCTTCAAATTCTTTAATTCTGTTTCATATTCCTGGAGGGAGTTCAGTTTCTCTTTTATGGTTTGGATAGAATCTGATAGTTGGTGGAGTTGGCCAACTAGTAACTGCTTCTGGCCACTGAGATCCATCAACTCCTCGTTTTTCAACTCCCATTCCTTCTTAACCCTTTCATGGGATTCTTTATTGTACTTGGAATCTTCAACCACTTTTTGGACTTCTTTCAACTCTTCAAGGGTATCTAGTATTAGCCTCTGGTTTTCATCCATCCGTCGGAGGAGTGAGTCTTTCTGGCTGATTTCACCCATTAAGTGCTGGTATTTTTTACTCAAATCTTCCAGGTAAGCTATTTCTCCAGGGAGGTTTTCCATACTGTCCCCGGCAATTTCCATGAGAATGCTGATCTTCTTCTTCAACTCTCTTATGGATGCTTTAATTTCATCTAAACCGGACAAATGTTCTTCATAATCTCCAAGGGATTCCAGAGAACCACGAGCAGCTAGATACTTCTCATAATTTCCTTTAATATCCTGAAGTTTAGATTTATTCTGGGCAATATCCTTTTCAATTTTCTCCAGGATAACCATCTTCTCATCCAGTTCCTTGAGATTGGAATTAATGTTTTTAATTTCCTGCCGGTTTTCATCCACGGATTTCAGATATTCATTCAAGATCCCAAGATTTATACTTTGAATCCGGAAATGCTGGGTGTCCAAGTTCTTTTTTTTATCCTCAATTCCTTTCAATTTTTCCTTCAAAATCTCAGATCTTTGATGGTTGTTTTCTAGTTCCGACTGGTAATCTGTTATCAGTTCATCTCTCTTCTGAGGAGTGATGGTAGATTTACAGATTGGACAAAGCTCTTTAACCCGTTCCAGTTCCTTTATAGGTTTATCCAGGTTCTCACTTTTAACTTGCAGGTTTGATAATTCCCTTTTTAACTCCTGAATAGATTCAGAAGCATCCTGGATTTCCTCCTCTAATTGAGGTTTGAAGGTGGATAAATGATCCTGGAATTCTTCCACAGATTCAAATTCAGTACTCAGGATCTGGTTGTTTTTTTCTAGAACACGATTTATCTTCTCCAGGGACTGGTTGATTTTAACCTCAACTTTGGACCTTCTTTCTCTGTACTGCTGAATAAGTACGCGGCTTCCTTCAAACTGGTCCTTGGCATACTGCAAATTATTAATTTCATCGTCTAAACGAGAGTAATCATTGTAATACTGTTCATTTTCATTCAAAATATCTCTAAAATGTTCAATGTCATCCTGGATCTTAACTATTTTTTTTTCATCTTTTTGCAGATCCTTTAACTCTTTAATCCTATCCTGAAGATTTTTTAAAACTTCAAGTTTCTTTAAACGTGGTTTCACACGATTAATTTCCTCTTCTTTAATGATAATTTCACTTAACTGGTTATCCAGATCTTTTTTGGTTTTTTCAAGCTGTTCAAGGAAGTCTGTCTTGGATTTCAGGATGGTGGTGGATTTTTCAAATTCTAGACTCCTTCTATCTAGAATTTCCTTCTTTTCCCTGAGCAGATCAGATTCAATGATATTTTCCTCTCTTTTAAGATTGATATCTTTAATTTGGATGGATAATTCCTTTTGCTTATGTTTTTTGGTCTGAAATTCATCCTTCAAGCCTTCAGAGGATTCTATCCTGCCCTCTAGTCGGATTTTTTCTTCTTTGTATCTGTCCAGGATGATTTTTATATTTTTCCAGGCCTTTTCCAGGGAATCAATACCCAAAAGCCTTCCAATCATTTGCTTCTTTTCTGATGAAGTTTTCTCAATGAGATCAGCTATCTCTCCCTGCCGAACATAGACTGCGTTGAGGAACAGATCTCCATCCATATCCAAAAGGTTTTGAACTTCCATTGTCACCTGCCTATCTCCTGAAACTAGTGACTGGAATCTTCCACCCTCTTTAATCTTCATAATGGCTTTAGATGATGTTTTACTCCGTTCCCGCAGTACCCGGTAGGTTCGACCATGGCTAGTGAACTGGATCTCTACGGACATCCTTTTCTGGCCAATGGTTATAAGTTGTTCAATTTTTTTACTGGTGTATTGTTTAAAGAGTCCAAAACTCACTGCTTCCAGGATACTGGACTTACCCGCACCATTTCCACCTAATATTATTGATATGCCAGTATCAAAATCGATACTGGTATCCTGGTGAGATTTGAAGTTCTTCATATGGAGACTTTCAATGATCATATAACTCCTCGTAGAAATTCCGGACCATATCTTCTGCAGTCTTTAGATCACCATCAGATAACTCTCTCAAGAGTCCGGTTGCCAGTTCATTAATCTGCTGGTTGTTAAAATCCTTGAGATTATATTCAATCATCTTTTTAATATCCAGAGCTTCTTTCCCATCTTCAAAAGGATTTTTTTCATCTTCAACTATAGTGGGCCGGTAGTTAGACCTCAGTGCCAGGCATGAATCTGATAAAGCCTGATTTAAAGTTTCATAAATCTCGGAACGGCTGAAATTTCCCCCTTCCACAGTCACCATTAGCATGGGCTTCTTTTGAAGGCTGTTGATATATTCATTAATTCGTGATAGCTCATCCTGGAGCCGGCTGTACTTGATGGTTTCTTTTATAAATTCCCTGGGAAGTTTAAGGTCAATATTTTCGATTTCAGGCATATCTCCATTGATATCCACCAGATAAAATCCTTTACCGTTCTTTTTATAACCTTCAACCTCGTTGGATCGCCATATCTCTGTGGAACCAGGGTATGCCAATTTCCCCTCCCCAAAGTCATCCACCACCCTTTCGTGGATGTGGCCAAAGGCACAGTAGTTGAAACTCTGAGGCACATCCCCAATTTTAAGCTCATATTCATAGGGAATGTAACGATCGATTCCCTGATGAAGCACCAGAATTCGCTTTTCATATGTTTTGGAGGACTTTTCAATATCTTCCAGGCGTTCAATTAATTGTTTGGAATGGTACTTGGATGTGTAGGGTGCACCCCCAATGAAAACATCCTTTTCGATATAATATGGGTTACGGGGACTTATGAGATTCAAACCAAAGTCTTTAAATAAAATTTGGGGGGAAGGGCATTTTTACGCATCACAACATCATGGTTACCGGCAATGGCATATATTGGAATTTTTGCTTCTTTCAACCTTAAAATACCCTTTTGTGCAGTTAACAGGGCCCTGGTTGGGGGTCTTGAATACTCGAATAGATCACCAGAGTGAATGGCAAAATCAGGCCTTTCACTTACTACTTCCTCAATAGCCTGATCAAAAACCTCAAAAAAGTCATTTTCCCGTTCTGCAAGTCCATACTGGCGGTAACCCATATGAGTATCAGCTAAATGGGCAAATTGCATCAGTAATCTCCTCCCAAATCCTCATATTCCATTTTCTGTTCTTCAAGGAGTTTTTCCTCTTTTTTATGGGATTTTGACCATTCCTCCACAATGTTAAGGTCTCCACCTGTGATTTTCCCCTGGAATTCATCTATCTTAATCAGGGTGGGGATGCGAGTCATTAAACCCAGCACTATGGCCTCCCCAATATTCAGGGAGGGAAGTTGAGCTATCAGGTCATCACTCAAACTTTCACTGGCCCGTTGCACATGGCTCTGGTCAGTGGGCTCCACCAGGCGCAGAATTATCATATTATTAGCTTGGGAAAGGGCATCGGAATCCAAGGATTTAGGGCTCTGGCTCACCAGACACAGTCCCACTGAAAACTTACGCCCCTCACGGGCAATTCTACTTATCCACAGTTTAGATTCTGTTTTCCTATTCTGAGGAGCCAGAATATGGGCTTCTTCCAGGATCAAAAATATGGGAAACTCCAAACCCTCCCCACTTCTTAAAAACTCTTTACGGCTCTTTAAAACGTTTCGGAGAATATGGCTAACCACCACATCCGAGGCAAACTCATCCACCGAACCCAGATCCAGAATATTAGCCTTCCCCACCTTCAAACTGCCAATAATATCCTTTGCCTCCAGACTGAGTATGTTCCCGTATTTATCCCGCATATGGTCCAGTTTGTTTAAGACATCGGCTATTGATTTTTTATCCCCGGAATTAGTGGATTTAGCCTCGGGATCCTCGGATTCAGCTAACCATCCTTCTAATTTACTTATGATTAGGGTAATGAAATCTTTACCAGTAGTTGAACTCTGTATTAGGCTGTTACGCGCGGATTTATATGCTTTTAAAAAGTACCTTTCCTGGACATAGGCATTGGGGGGTATGTTGGCTAACTTTTTAATCTCACCAAAGGAGAGGTAGAGGGGGTTGATCTGGGGATGCATTACATTAACCTTATCCTTCCCAAAATCAGTGTTCACATACTCGGAGTGCATGTCAAATATCAGAACACTCCCATTAACCTTCAGGAGGCCATCTACAATGACTGAAACTGTATTTGACTTCCCGGCACCGGTCATGGCCAGGACTGCCAGGTGTCTGGTCACCATTTTGTTGATATCCACTTCTATACCCACTTCTTTCTGGGTTATGAGGTTTCCAAGTTTCAAACCATACCGGTCCACCTTGAATATCCTCTTCAGTATCTGTGAATCAGCAACCTGTATCTCGGTTCCTGGTGGTGCTGGTGTACGGGGAATGCGAAGATCATCATTAATATCTCCCAGTATCTTAACTGTTCCCTTTACGTAATGGTCGTCACCTTCAATTGCCTTAATTTTTTCAATGGTTAAAGGGTCGTAGATTTGATCATTAATGGAAACACTACCTCTTACCAGTGATTCAATCATCCCCAGCACGTTTTTACCATCATATTTAAGGGAGACGTATGCACCCACCCTGGGCATTTTCTTGGACACGAAACTCAAATCCACCAGTGAGGTTTCACCTATGCATCTTCCAATAACTTCATTCATTTAACATTTCCCTCCCACTCTTCTCCAGGAACCCAATTATCTTTGAAAGGTTCATAAGATCATTTTTACGGATAACCACGTCATTATGAGCTTTTTTTAATAATAAAGGATATCCTTCGGCGCTGATCTTCTTTATACTTTTCAGCAACTCTTTTATATCCTCTTCAGTAGCGTAGTACGGTAATTCAAACTTCAGAATGTTTTTATGATCCTCCAGTCTGGCATAGAAAATAGTAAAGATCAAACTCTTCAGAAAATCATTTCTAACTGGGAAATCCCTTTTAACCCCGGAGACATTGGAATGTCGGGGTTGGGAATATCCCTGTTTCTTACTGTGCATATCAAATATAGCCATGTCCGGTATTTTCGAACCAAAGTATTCAGTACTGGTAGATGTTTTGGAGATTGCCACTATTTTTTGTTTTTGTTCCATTAGCGTGCTGATAACCAGCAGGTTCTCCAGGTTTTCCAGATAGATCATTGGTTCTGGGTTGTCTTTAAATTCTGATGCAATCAAATCCTCAAGTTTTGAGGAGGTTATTTTCACATCAGAACTCCTTATCTCTTCTTCGAGGATGGGTAGATATTTTTCCCTTATCCTCTCTTTCACCTGTTCTTTGAGTTCTCTTTCAATGGGGAATGGTCTGATGAGGTTCCCTAAGATGGATCCATCAAAGAGGAATAAATCAACATCATATTCTGCAAACATCCTCAGGGCATTTTTAATTTCAAATATGCCCATGTAACTCCTTAAACGGTCATCAACATATTTATGATGGGATATGATATCGATCTCAGAGCTTTCAATCCTTCCAAGGCCATGGGGGGTGTGTATTATGCCTTCTGCATCAATGGCATAGAATATGAATGGTAAAAATTTACGTTTATTTATGCTACCATCACCGGCAGCAATACTCACCTCCTGAGTATTTTCTTCCAGGGGGTGATCAACCCATTGCCTGGAAGCATCTACTTGGGAGTATCCAATTTCCTCTACTTTTTGTTGGATGTCATCTCTCTTTTTCAAGGCCTTTTCATAAAGTGAATCCAGCATTTAATCCTCCAAAATAAATATAAAAGGTTTTTTGTAAGTTTTTGGGATAAATAAGCAGGTAATAGTAATTGAGCATCACCAATTATATGTAACTCCTTAATTTAAAACTTTATTTATTTAATAGGGAGGAACCAAACTATAGATATGAACATCCTCACATCCCAACAGAAAAGGGTCTTAAACGGCATCAAATACTTCAGTGCAGAATACCATGGAGGAGTTCCCTACAAAATCCTGAAACTGGACCTGGACACAACTGAAGAAGACCTTAACCCCATTTTAGAATACTTGGAGAAGGGAAATTACATATCCCTCCAGGATGGTGTAATTCTCCTGGAAGAAAACAGGGGCAGTGGTGAAGGCGGAGCTGTTCAAGGAGAGACACAGTTAAAGGAAATCCCTATAGTGGATTCTTCAAAGGTAACCGTTGAAGATACAAGTTCACCAGACAGTGATCAATGGGCCATGGACAATGCCCTAACTTCAAATACTGAGGACATGGGTATTGGTACTCCTGATGTGGAAAATAGGGATGATAATGATCAGCCGGCGGTTGGTGTAGAAACTCCTGAGGGTATTGTAGAAATAGAAAAGGTTCTCCCTAAGGAAGGAGAAGCTAACCTCAGCAACGACAAGGATGATGAGTTAACAGATGCTCATGAAGAAGCAGTAGAAGTTGAACTGGAGGAACAGTTCTCGGAAAAGGAACTGAAGGCCATGGAGTTAATTCAAAAATTGGTGGATGAATCCGGGAACATTTCCAGGACATTGCTGGAGGGCACTTTCCTCTACGCGGAATTGGAGTTAAGCAGCATCGGCATGTACAATCTGGTAACCTCCCTGGAAAATAAGGGAATTATAAAGAAAATTAAGCTTACTGATGGGGAGTACTATAGGTTCACTCCTTAATTATCATATTATAAACTAATTCAGATTTTTTTTCTTCATAATCCCTTATTTTTGATATTATTAAGGATTATAATCTAATTCCAACGCTATACATCCTATTTTGATATATAAATTCTATTTTAATTTATGGTATGCTTTCTAAACTATAATTAAATTACAAATACACTTAATCAATATTATTAGGGGCATAATGGTAGTTTATTCAATTATTATGTCCATTTATAAGGATTGAACTCCGATGGGGGAATATACATCACCTCAGCATAACCCTTCTTCAAGAGCTCCTGGTTGAGGTTCACACCACCCACGTAGACCACGGCCAGTGTACGGTCATACTTGTCCTTGTTCTTAGCATCATCAATATCCAGGCCCACGGTTTTACCCAGACACATATTTTTAACGTATTCCTTGGCTTCCTGATAACCGGAATCTCCCCTTTCTGGAGTGTTAACCCCTACAAAGCGCACTCTACCCACTCCCTCCACATCTATGGTATCTCCATCCACCACCTTGTAACACTTACCACTTACCTCCGCGTGGGGACTGTTGGAGTTGGATGAACTGGTGGTAGTGGTAGTGCTTGGAACTGCAGTGGAACTGGAGCTACTGTTATTGGAAGATGAAGGTGTGTAATTCAGTGGATCTAAGTCATCATGGGTGCAACCAGAAACCGACACTACTATGATACATAACATAAATAAAACGTATACTCGGCGCATATTTATCCTCTTAATACTAGTTTTTCAGAATCAATCAGTTTCTTTTTAATTAATAAGATGATTTTATAACATATAAATTTACTTCCCTTTATTTCCATTAGTAATTCTTTCATTGGTAATTCGTCCACATGTATCCATATTTCGGAGTGGAGATCCATACTCGATGCAATTAAATGCAATAATAATCTAACCATTACCCATGATACTGGTAACTGGAGGGGCAGGATACATAGGCTCCCATGCCAATAAGGAGCTTAACCTGGCAGGATACGAAACAGTGGTTCTGGATAACATGAGCTACGGACATGAGGACTTCCTGAAATGGGGAGTCTTTGAAGAAGTGGATCTTGGTGATCTGGAATCAATCCGGAATGTGTTCCGGAAGTATGAGATAGAAGCAGTGATGCACTTTGCAGCATTCACCTATGTAGGGGAATCAGTGGAAGACCCCCAGAAATACTACCTCAACAACCTCCGAAACACCCTGAACCTCCTCCAGGTGATGAATGAATTCAAGGTGAAGAAACTGGTTTTCTCTTCAACCTGCGCCACCTACGGAAACCCCCAGAAAATACCATTAACCGAGGACCACCCCCAGGACCCCATAAACCCCTACGGCCAGGGTAAACTCATGGTGGAAAAGGTCTTAAAGGACTACAGCTCTGCATATGGGCTTCGTTATGTTTCCCTCCGTTACTTCAACGCTGCCGGTGCGGATCCAGAATGTGAAGTGGGGGAAAGACATGACCCGGAAACCCACCTCATACCACTCATACTGGACGCTGCCATGGGTAAAAGAGAAGATATTAAGATATTTGGAACTGACTACCCCACACCGGACGGTACCTGCATCAGGGATTACATACATGTCACTGATCTAGCTGATGCCCATATAAAAGCCCTTAAATACTTAGAATCCGGGGGAAGTAGTGAAGTATTCAACCTGGGAAACGGTAATGGATTCTCAGTCCGGGAAGTAATAGAAGAAGCCAGAAAAGTCACCGGAAAAGAGATAAAATCCACTGAAACTGATAGGCGACCGGGTGATCCTCCTGTCCTGGTTGGAAGTTCTCAGAAAGCCCGAAACATTCTTAAATGGCAACCCCAATGTGATGACTTGACTAAAATCATCAGCACGGCCTGGGAGTGGCATAAAAAGGATAATTAAAATGAATAAATGATTTTGATTAATTAAATGATTTTGGCAAATTATAATAAGATATCTGGATATTAAAGATTTTTTAAGGATTCCTTAATTCCAAGGATTCCTTAAAATGGTATTCATTTTATAATATTCTTCAAATACTCCCTTAGCTCCTCACTAACTGCAGGATCCTGCAATGCAATTTCCAGGGAGCTTTTAAGCCATTCCACATTGTTCCCAATATCATACATTTTCCCATCAAATATATGGCCGTATATATTGTCCAACTGTCTCATGGCATCAGTTAACTGTATCTCCCCACCCACACCTGGTGGCACTTCCTCAATATGGTCGAATATCTCTGATTCCAGCACGTAACGTCCGGTTATGGCTAGATCAGATGGGGCATCCTCAGGGCGGGGTTTTTCCACCATATCCTCGATTTTATAAACAGAATCTTCAACCTTTTGGCCCTTAATTATTCCATAACGTTCAATCTTATCATAGGGTACTCTTTCAATGGCAATGGCAGATGCATTATACTTTTCATGCACGTCCAGTAATTGTTTGGTGCAGGGAACTTTTGACTGGCTAATGGTATCTCCTAAAAGCACGGCAAAAGGCTGTCCATCAATATGTTTCTTGGCGCAGAGTATGGCATCCCCCAATCCCTTCTGTTTCTTCTGCCTCACATAATAAATATCAGCCATTTCAGATATGGCTTCCACTTCCACCAGGTAATCCATTTTTCCACAGTTACGTAGGGAGTACTCCAGTTCAAAAGAACGGTCGAAGTGATCCTCAATGGATCGTTTTCCTTTACCGGTGATAATCAGTATGTCATCAATTCCAGAGGCCACAGCCTCTTCCACCACGTACTGAATGGTTGGTTTATTGTAAACTGGTAACATTTCTTTGGGCTGGGCCTTGGTAGCCGGTAAAAACCGGGTTCCAAGTCCTGCAGCAGGTATAACCGCTTTCATAATCTTGCCTCCTTATTCTCAGGTATGCCCAGCATCCAATCCTGAATTATTTTACTGGGACTTGTAATTAGATAATGATGAAGTTTTGAGTGTAATTATAAAACTATTCCAATTTATTCCAAAATAACCTTTGCGCATTTAACATTGTTTTCCACATAGTAAATATCCGGAAATTAGTCTTCCTATGATTTTGATGATGATGGGATGAGTCTTGACTCCTACGATATTGGTATGGGGCCTTGAATTTCATTCTCCTCACCTTACTAGAAGACCATCAATAGTAATGGTTAATAAGAGAGAGATATATAAAACTTTCCAAGAAGAATTAACGGTGTATTTATGATTGACGGCGTAAAAATAAAGAATCTCAAAGTCATCCCTGATGAAAGGGGCTGGCTCATGGAAATATTAAGATGTGACGATGATATCTATCAGGAATTCGGACAGGTTTACCTGACCACAGCCTATCCCGGAGTGGTGAA
Organism: Methanobacterium subterraneum; assembly: GCF_002813695.1. Classification (NCBI taxonomy): domain Archaea; kingdom Methanobacteriati; phylum Methanobacteriota; class Methanobacteria; order Methanobacteriales; family Methanobacteriaceae; genus Methanobacterium; species Methanobacterium subterraneum. Next base: position 2,418,347 of record NZ_CP017768.1, read on the forward strand.
GGCCTGGCATTTACACAAAAAACAGACTGACAACTTCACCTGTGTTCACGGTATGATGAAGGTGGCACTCTATGATAGCAGGGAAGACTCACCCACCTATGGGGAAATAAACGAATTTTTCATAGGGGACAGGAATCCAATGCTAATAAGCGTACCTCCACTGGTTTACCATGGGTTTAAATCAGTGGGTGATGAAACCGCCTTCTTTGTAAGTGTTCCCACGTTGGCCTTCAACTACGATGAACCGGATGAATACCGCCTTGATCCAGACACTGATGAAATCCCCTATGATTGGATACTGGATGAAAACAAAAAACACGGATAAAATTGGTGGTTTAATGAAGATTCTAATTACCGGTGGTGCAGGATTCATTGGATCCAACTTCGTGCACCATCTATGTGAAAATGATGACTATGAAATAGTGGTCCTGGACAAGTTAACCTATGCTGGTGACCTGGAAAACCTCAATGGAATCCGTGACAAAATCGAATTTGTCAAGGGAGCCATAGAAGATGAGGAGCTGGTCTCCCACTTAATGAGGGATTGTGATATGGTGGTGAACTTCGCTGCCGAAACCCACGTGGACCGATCCATTGAGGATCCTGGAGTATTCGTTAAAACCGATGTTATCGGAACCTACAACCTACTGGAAAATGTTCGAAAATACGATGTGGAACGTTACCTGCAGATATCCACCGATGAAGTCTACGGAAGCATAGAATCAGGTTCATTCACAGAGGAAAGTAATCTGGACCCTTCCAGTCCCTACTCAGCCAGTAAAGCTGGTGGAGACCTCCTGGTAGGGGCCTACTGGAAAACATACGACACCCCAGTGATCACCACCCGGAGCAGTAACAACTTCGGACCCCGCCAGTACCCGGAAAAACTGATACCACTATTTATCCTAAACGCAATGCAGAATAAATCCCTACCAGTCTATGGTGATGGGAAAAATGTCCGGGACTGGATATACGTAATGGACAACTGCAAAGGAATAGAAACTGCCCTCCTTAAGGGTAAACTGGGAGAAGTCTACAACATTGGTGGGGGAAACGAGAAGAACAACCTGGAAATAACCCGCCTCATACTGGAACTACTGGACAAACCAGAAAGTCTGATAACCTTTGTGGAAGACCGTTTGGGTCATGACCGGCGTTACTCACTGGACTCAGCCAAGGTAATGAAACTGGGCTGGAAGCCAGAGTATTCATTTGAAGATGCATTAAAAGAAACTGTCAAATGGTATAAAGAGAACTACTCCCGTTACTTAGAGTAAATATGTGCTATTTAAAAAGCACAACACATTTTTTTTTAATTTCACTCTTTTGATAAGAATTTTTCAAGAATAAATATAATGTTCTAAAATTTAATAAAATTCTCTAAAAGTTTGTGAAAATCTTCTTCATCCATATCATATATTAAAATGGTCTTCTGCCGGCTTTTATGTCCGGCAACAATGTCGGTTTCATGGCCGGTAAGGCTTGAGAATTCTTTCATGAGTTCCTTGTTGGCTTTACCCTTGGTGGGGGGTGATTTGAGTTTCACTTCCAGGGTTTTCCTCCACTCATTGTAACCGGCTATCTGGAATTTATCCGACTTAGGGGACACTTCTATCATCACTGTTATCCCCTGGGGAGTGGTTTGAACTGCCTGCATAAAATAACATCCTGTATAAATCAAACGATTTTATGTATCCTATTCTAATTTCTATTATTTAATTACTTAAAACCATTAAAATAATTCTCAAATACTGGGAATACCTCGGTAATAATTATTAGTTTATTCTCACTTTAAAAAGGTGCTTTTAAACCATTTAAATAGGGTTCCACTCACTAACGGTAACCTTTAAATAGGGTAAGTGAGAGAAGATGGTATGCTTCACTCTCTTGTGTGAGAATTAGCACAGCAGGGGTGGTCGAGCGGTCAAAGGCGCTAGGTTGAGGGCCTAGTGGGTGAGTCCCTTCGCGGGTTCGAATCCCGTCCCCTGCACTTCAAATAAACTAATTTTTATAGGTTGGATATATTTTCTAAACATTTTTTAGACTTTTATGGTTACTTTTAATGATTTTCCATCTGCCAGATCCCTTACCAGATCCTGATCCAGATCCAGGGCTGCCTTATCAGCGTGTATCATCAGGGTTCGGCTGCAGGTGTAATCACTTTTCCGACAAACCATGTCGGTGGGATGATCCAGGGAGAGTTTGGGATGCCCGTATCCGGTTATAACATCCTTTGAATTTTCAGTTTCCAGTATAACCTGAATCTTGGTATCTTCGTCCTGGATGGCCTCTTTCATCTGTGAGGGAAGGTCATTTAAGGATACTTTTGATGACACTCCCACAATACAATCCGCTGCCAATCCTATTTCCTCATCCTGGGTCACTTCGAATGTGGTTCTGTGTTTGGAAGTTACGTTATGATGTCCATGTGCTTTGAATGTGTATTCCATTTCTTCACCGTGATTTTTTTTTTATTGATGTTTTAGGTTTTTATAGGTTTTTTTTAGTTGGGATTTAATGATTTTAACTATTTGCAGTCAATGAATAATTGCTTAATTGATAGTGATACCTTAATGATAATTGATTAGTGTGAAGATTATAATAATTAAGAATGAGTTAAATAATCCAAATAATATGTTTCAGGTGTTCCCATGAAGATCAGATGTGTAGTCGATAACAGGGCAGGATTCAAATCAAGTTTATATGCAGAGCACGGATTTTCCTTACTAATAGCGAAAGAGGGTAAAAATCTCATGGTAGATACCGGGAAGACTCCCTCAGTTTTAAAACACAACATGGACCTCATGGGAATCAACTCCGTGGATAAAGTGTTGATCAGCCACGGGCACAACGACCACACTGGGGGCATATCTGCCATTATGGATAGTAAAATCAATGTTAAAGCTGATGAAACCAAATTCTTCATCCATCCCGAGGCAATGGGTCCTAAATACGCTGTGGAACCTGGTAACCAACGTTACATTGGCTTTCCTCAAAATATTAACCCGGAAACTCTTAACCTGGAATGGGTCACTGAGAATACCCGAATAAATGAGGATATGTGGATATTCAACCAGGTGGAAGATCATTCTGGTTTTGAACCCATACCAGAATATCTGAGGGTTAGGGAAGATGGGAAATGTTTACCAGATAAGTTTAAGGATGAATTGAATCTGGTGATTAAAACAGATAATGGACTGGTTGTAATTTCAGGCTGTGCCCATAGGGGTATAATCAACATTCTCTATTCGGTTAGGGAATACTTCCAGGATGATATATATGGTGTTATTGGAGGATCACACCTAATGGACGCTCCTGGGGAGAGGATAGAAAAGACAGTGGAATCATTCAAAAAACTGGACCCCGAAATCATTGCCCTAGGTCATTGCACAGGTTTTGAAGGTTTATGCAGGTTTAAAGGGGAATTTGGTGAGAAATTCATCCCACTGGACTCTGGTGCTGAAATCATGATCTAAAGCCTGAAATCATGATCTGGATTTATGGATGAGAGTCGTTATATGGTCAGAAAAACTATTTTAAAGGGAACTTACTGTCTTTTAATAGACTTAAATAGAAATGAGTCTATAGGGATTGGTAAAAAGGGAGAAATCCAATTTAAAAAGGGAGTTTATGTCTATGTGGGTTCGGCCCTCAACTCGTTGGAGGGAAGGATCAGAAGACACCTCCGGAAGAATAAAAAGATGCATTGGCATGTGGACTACCTGTTGGATAATTCAAGTTCCGGAATAATTGACGTCTTCTACAATGCCGATGGTGTTAAACACGAATGTGAACTGGCCAAGGAGATATCAATTAATGGGGGAAAGATTGAGGGTTTTGGTTGTTCTGATTGTAAATGTCCGGCGCATCTATTCTATTTTCAAAATGAGTCCCAGGCTACTTTAAACTGCCTGGAAGGGTTTAAAAAATTAAAATTAGAGGTTAAAACACTTGAAGATCTCGATTAAATATTTCTTTTTGAAATTATCGATTAAATGTTTTTCTTACTGAAATCCCCGGAAAAATTCATCAAATTCATCAGCATCCATTGGCTGGGGGATCACGAAGTCATCATTTTCTAAAACGGCCTTTGATAGTTCTCTGTATTTTTGGGCCTGTTCAGATTCTGGGAACTTCTCCAGGACGGTCTTGGCATGGATTTCACTCTGCTGAACCAGTTCGCTACGGGGAATAACACCTATAACCTTACTACCAATCTGGTGGGCGAATTCTTCCACAATCTCCAGTTCCCTGTGAATACCTCTGCAGTTACAGATAATACCTCCGAGATTGCTTTTAAGTTTCTTTATACCTTTGGAGATGTTGTTTGCTGCGTAGAGGGCCATGTATTCGCCGGAGGTGACGATGTACACTTCATCGGCATAGTCCTCCCTGAGGGGTACTGCAAATCCTCCGCAGACCACGTCACCTAGTACATCGTAGATTATGACGTCTGGGTCCCGGCTGAAGACTTCCAAGTTCTCCAGGAGTTTCATGGCTACAATAACTCCCCTTCCTGCGCAGCCAACTCCCGGTTCGGGTCCTCCGCTTTCCACGCACATCACTCCACCGTATCCTGGGAAGAGAACATCCTCTTCCTGGGCATCCCTTTTTTCTTTCAGGATATCTAGGATGGTGGGGATCCTTCGCCCCACCAGGGTACGGGTGGTGTCTGCTTTTGGGTCGCATCCAATAACCAGAACATCCTTATCAGCGGAGTAGGATGCTGCCAGGTTGGAGACAGTGGTGGATTTTCCAATGCCTCCCTTACCATAAATAGCTATGTGCTTGCTCTTACTCATCCCCTCACCATGGCTCCGATAATGTCTCCCCTGGTGACGATGCCCACCATGTTCCCCTCGGCATCCACCACTGGCAGTCGTTTAACATCATGGGTGTCCATGAGCTGGGCAGCATCGGAAATATCATCCTCAGGTTTGATGGTTATGACTTTTTTGGTCATAATTTCCCCGATGAGTAGGGATGCGGCTTTGTTCATGTCTTCGGCTATTTCATCCATTTCGTATTTCATACGTACTGGTAGTTCGATTAAGTCGAGGGGTGATGGTAGGATCAGTCTGATGTGGGGGGAGTGAACCTCCAGGAGTCGCATGATATCACCTTCACTGATGATTCCCACTACTTTGCCTTCCTTATTCACCACTGGTGCTCCGCTGATCTTGTTTTCACGTAGGCTTCCAGCCACGTCAATGATGCGATCGTCTGTTTGGAATTTGATTACTTCTTTTTCCATGGCGTCCTGAATTTTCACTTATATCAACTCCTTTTCCATGAACAATTCTCAATTTATTACCATAAACCTATGCTTTTTATTTTAACACACATCTCTATTAGTATGACCTTACTTGGGATATAATTTTTCTATTTTTTCACCTCAGTTTAGATTTGATTATTTCTGGTTTTCATCAACTCATCCGATATCTCCTACTTGGATGTGTATGTTCCCTCCCAATTTACAGGCTAACCTTCATCCATTCCCAATATTTTCAAGGAAGCTTTCAGATATTTGGGTCTATAAGGTGATCTCTATGTTAAGTCCTGCATCCGTTGTATTTAATTAACTCATCCGGGTGATGTAAAATTTACTAGCGAATGATTTAAAAAAAATTCGGTGAGAGATAGGGGTGCAACTTTAAAATAGTTTAACTGATGTTTGATGGTAACCCCACTAAGGAATTTTTTTTTATGAGGCGTGAATTAACCTTTTAATGGGTAGTGAATTAATCTTGCAATGATTGGGTAGTGTAACCCTTAAAGTGAAAAATCACAAAAAAATAGTTGTGGTGAATATTCTATTTATTCCTTTTAATTCTCCGGTAAATGATATCTCCAGGGCGGACCTTCCTGGTAAGCAGAATTCCCACATTCTGTCCCTTCTGGGCTTCAAATATGTCCCGGTGATCTATTTGCATTGATTCCACCCTTTGAATGATGGATCCCGTGGTAGGTCCCTGTACTATAATCTCATCCCCTACTTTCAGGGGATTCCAGAGCCTTGTTTCCGCAGCATTAACCTGTGAATAATAATTAACCACCTCTCCCACATCCTGCTTGGTGTGGGTGGCCTGGTTGTAGCTACTGGTCTGGTAAGGTGTCTGGAAGTAGAATCCAGTGTCAAACCCACGATTGTAAACCTTTTGAAGATCATTTAACCAGTGATCCTGGAATTCCCAATCACCACTCTGGTATGAATCTATAGCTTCCCGGTAAACCCGGGTTACAGTGGCCACGTAATCCGCAGGCCGGGCCCTGCCCTCAATCTTAAAGGAAGATATGCCAGCCTCCATGAGTTGGGGTATGTGCTCTATCATGCAGAGATCACGGGGACTTAAAATATGGCCCTTAAATCCATTGATCTTATCTACTCTTCCTTTACTATCACATGGACTATTACTCTCATCCAAACTTGCCCCATCCCCTTCCAAACTCTTATTTTCATCCAACCCCTTATTTCCTGCTAATCCAAGGGATAATACATCCCCATCATCTGAAACCAATTTCCATTCCTTCCTGCAGGGCTGCAGACATTCTCCGCAGTTGGCATTCTTCTGGTAAAGATAGGAGCTTAAAAAACATCTTCCAGAAATAGCCAGACACATGGCTCCGTGGATAAAGACCTCCACTTCAAGGGGGCTGTCTTCAGTCATTGCTCTAATATCCTCTAAATGTAATTCTCGAGAGAGAACCACTCTCTTAACCCCCAGTTCATGGAGGAGTTTCAAAGATTCAGAATTGGATACATTGGCCTGGACACTGAGGTGAACATCAATACCAACATCCCTGGCGATTTTAAGAACCCCCAGATCAGAGGCGATTATGGCATCAGCTCCGGCAGATTTAATTTCAGGTAAAACAGTTTTAAGATGTTCTATATCCTTATTTCGCATCACGGTGTTGGTGCAGACATAGAGTTTAACTCGGTGATGGTGGCAGCGTTCTGCAGCCTGATTAAGGTTTTCCATGGAGAAGTTGGCAGCGTGGGCGCGCATGTTATAACCATCTAACCCTATATAAACTGCGTTAGCCCCGTTATTGAGGGCTGACTCCATAGCAGCAAAGTCCCGGGCAGGGGATAGTAATTCTACCATTAAAAAACCACCATATCCATAAAAAATCAGCATTTATAATAATTTATAATATCCCTATTAGATTTGTTTTAATCAATAATTTAATAAATATTTGAATAATTTATCCTGTTTATTCATCATTAAATTAAATATAATTGAACCTCAAATACCAGTCCCCAGAACCCAGTTTAAAAAAATCTAAGTCTGCAGGGTTTAACACCTGCAGGATTCGTATTCGGCAATATCTGCTGGTAATTCTGTGGGGTATTCTCCGGTGAGGCATCCCAGACACAGTTCGTTCCTGTTGATCCCTATGCATTCCACCAGGGAGTCTACGCTGAGGTATCCCAGTGAATCAACACCCAGAGTTTGTCTTATTTTTTCCACAGCTTTATCTGAAGCTATGAGTTCTTTGTGGGTGGCCATGGCAATACCGTAGTAACAGGGGGAAGTTATGGGTGGTGATCCTACACGTAAATGAATTTCCTTCACACCTGCTTCACGAAGCACCTTCACCAGGGATTTGGAGGTTGTACCTCTAACTATACTATCATCCACCAGTACTATGCGTTTACCTTCCAGTTCTGATCGTATGGGATTCATTTTCAGTTTGACTGACATTTCCCGTTCTTCCTGGGTGGGCATGATGAAAGTACGTCCAATGTAACGGTTTTTGATCAACCCCTCCCCGTAGGGGATGCCTGAGGCACGTGAGTAACCTATGGCTGCGGTGATGGCTGAGTCCGGCACGGGCATAACCACATCCGCATCCACCGGGTGTTCCTTACAGAGATATTTTCCGATGTTCTTTCTAACATTGTATACAACTCTCCCATCCAGTATACTATCTGGACGGGCGAAGTAGACGTATTCAAACATGCAATGGGCTCGGGGTGTGCCTGGATTTTGGGGGATTTTAAAACTGTTCACATCATCGTTGATGATCAGTATTTCCCCGGGGTCAACGTCACGAACATACTGGGCACCTACCACGTCAAAGGCAACTGTTTCCGAGGCTACCATGGTAATTCCATCTTTTTGTCCCAGTGATAATGGTTTGATGCCGATTGGGTCTCTTACCACCATCAGATCATCGTTAACCAGTAGAACCAGTGAATAGGAACCAATCAATTTTTGGGAAACAGTTTTAATGGATTCCACCATGTCCTGGTTTTTGGAGTATTCCCGGGTTAAGAGGTGACAGATAACTTCAGAGTCAGTGGAGGATTGGAATTTTATTCCTTCATTCTCCAGGTCTTTCCTGAGTTCCATTGAGTTGATAATGTCTCCGTTATGAGCTATAGCAATGCTTCCCATGTCGAATTTATTTATAAACGGTTGGGAATTTTGAATTTGTGATTCGCCTGTTGTAGAGTAACGTACATGGCCTATTCCCACATTCCCATCCAGCCCTTCAATGTTACCATTGTTGAACACGTCACAGACCAAACCCATACCTCTATAGGTGCGCATTTCTTCACCATTATGGGCGGATATGCCGGCAGACTCTTGTCCACGGTGTTGTAAAGCGTATAGGCCGTAATATATTTCTCTGGAAATGTTGTGGGACTTATTATGGGAATAAGCACCTACAATACCACATTTATCCTGCACTTAGAATTCTCCCTTTATTATCTTGGGTATAGGTAATTTTCTAAAAAGAGATTGAAAAATCCATAATTAATACACTACTCTTTGAGTAAGTGTGGGCTGAATCTTTCATCACCTATTTCTTCCTTAAGATCTTCAATTTTTGAATCGTAAAAAATGAGCACCGTTCGAATAACTTTTAACCAGTCCGCTGCATCCTTCCGAGAGGGGGCAGCTATGAATCCCTGCCCTAAAACGATGTTTTCTGGTTTAAATTCGCTGGTAATAAAAGTAATATTTTCTTCTTCATTTAAGGTTTCATTAAAGGTTTCCTTCCACAGTTCACTGAGGGAGAATCTTTCGTAAAGAGTTTTATTAATTAAAATTCCGTACTGATTCTTCACATCAGCGTAACGCTGTTTAGTAACCTTAAACTCTTCCTGGAGACTCTGCTGCTTCAATTTGAGTCTTTCTTCTGAATCAGCAAGTTCCTGGTTTTTGTTAACCAGTGTATCCCGTTCGGAAGAGAGATCCTGAATTTCCTTATTTAATTCTTTAATTTTATCTTCAGAGTCTTTAAGTCTATTCTTGATTTCTCTGAAGCGTCCCAGATTGGCGATGGATAATAATCCAGAACGAATAATGGCATTTTTAATTTCCCTTCTGATAAGAACCGGGTCAATATACTCCACGTCATGTCCGAAGGGGAGTTTCATTCTTTCTATGTGACCCACTTCTTTTTTGAGAACTTTTTGGTATTTTTCAGCCAGTTCTCTTCCAGGGGCATCCACATCAGTGGCTATTAGAACAATATCTGCACCGTTAACTGCTTTTTTAGCTATTTCGGTGTTGGTGGTGGGAATAATGGAGGAGATGGTTATATGGTACTCCGCTCCCAGGGCAATGTTCTGTAAAGCCCGGGAAACGTTTTCCACGTCTGAAGCTCCTTCCACGATGATGCGCACATCGATGGGATTTCTCATTTCCATCTACTTCAACCTGTAACCATTAAGCTTTTTGTTCTGCCAGCTGTAGGTCCTGACCCTTTTGGATCTTCCAAATCCACAGGCTGCACAGTAGCGCTTCCTGGCATTGTATGAGTTCTTCCCACATCTCCTACAACGGATATGGGTTTTTTTATTACGTTTACCAAATGATGGTGTACCTTTCAATTTAATATCCTCCTAATACTATCTCCCGGTTAATTCAACCGGTACTTAAATTCATCCTGGTGATATGTATACAATGTTATCCCCACGTATGAGGACCACACCTAATCTCCTTGATGATTCGCCGCTTTCTAATTCTTCGGCGTCGTTTAGAACTAAATTCATATGCATATCAAAGCTTTCAAGAACTCCGCGGAATTCTCTGCCACCTTTAAGTTTAATTAACACTTGAGAGTTAAGGGCTCGACCTAATACGTCTAATGGTCGGGATGTATTTACATTCTTCTGTACACTCACTATTATCACCTTTCCTATACCATGAATGTTGGTAAGATTTATATTTAAATGTACCGCCATCAAAAATATAAAAGTGAGAATGGAAACTAGAGTTAAGGGTGAATTGTAATTGAAAATTAAAAAAAGATACCATCTGAAAAAAAAGAAACTAAAGGAGTTTCAGGCTAAACTAGGTCCTTACAGTTCATTAATACCTGCCAAATCCAAGGTAGAAATTTTAGAAAGTGATCTGCCGGATTTGATTCTGGTAGATGGTGATCCGCTCATCATAATCCTGGATGGGGAGCCATTCCCCACCCTGAAAGGGGCCCTAAAGAACCCCATTGAAAGTCATATGGTGGTGGTGGATATGGGGGCAGTGAAGTTCATGGCCAGTGGGGCTGATGTGATGTCTCCCGGTGTTGTGGAAGCTGATTCCCAGATCCAGGAAGGTGATACAGTCATCGTAGTGGATGAAAACCATCTTAAACCCCTGGCCATGGGAACTGCCATCATATCTGGAAAAGAAATGGTGAATAAGGATAAAGGTAAGGCGGTGAAGACCTTACACTTTATTGGGGATAAGATCTGGAATTTCGATGTTTAAGGCAGGATTATGTCAGATTAATGGCATGGATAACCTGTTATCATTTGATTCAGCATAGTTAGCTACTGATTAAAGGTCATGAACATTTTATAATAAATAAGGGGGTAATACAATAGAAATGTGGTATATATTCACAGGGGTGCCTCTTTTAAGTGCGTTAATACATTTTTTCTTAAGTAAAAAACCTAAATCAATAAACCGAATAACCGAATTGTTACTATTATGGTATTTAGGTGTGGGTATTGGTATAGGATCCCTTTTCAGTGGCCTGGTACAGGTTTTAAGCCCTGAAATAGTGGCTCAGTCTACCGGATGGGGTTATTCGCCATTCCTGCGTGAGGTTGGATTCGCAAACATTTCTTATGCTGTTTTAGGGCTTTTAGCAGTACGTTTCAGGAATTTCTGGACACCAGCCATTATTGCTTATGCTATATTCATGTGGGGTGCAGCCGCAGGTCACATATATGAAATACAGCAGACTGGCAACCTTTCCTCGGGTAATGCGGGTGCAGTTCTATACATGGATATTCTAATGCCTGTATTCCTGATAATATTACTGATAATTTACCATAAAACTCAAAAAAATAATAAATCCTCTTAAATCGTAGTATAACAGATGGATAACATGTATTAGGGAGTATATTCATTCAGTAAGGGGAAGATATTCATAAAAATAGGAGTCAGTGAATGATAGAACTTAGATACTCCTCTGGTAAGCTACTTTCACCAGAGGTTCATAAAATAGGCATCATGGCCATTGGTTCCCATCTGGAAAACCATGGAGCAGCACTCCCCATTGACACAGATTCTAAAATAGCATCTTATCTAGCATTCCAGGCTTCTATTCGTACTGGTGCCAAGTTTATAGGAATCTTATATGCTGCAACTGAGTATGACTATGTGAAACATGGAGTTCACATGTCTGCTGATGATCTGGTGAAAAAAGAACTTATCCCTACCCTAAACAGTGCCAGGAATAATCTAAATCTTGAAGCAGTGGTTCTGGTTAATGGACACGGTGGTAATATGCCAATCAAAGATTATCTGGCTGATATTGAAAAAGAACTTGGTATTAGGATCATCTTTAACAATCGTATTGTGGAAATTGAGGGACCACACGCTGGAACCGGAGAACTTTCCATGGGGGTGGTTCTGGGAATGGCCGATGAATCCCGTCTTAATGAACACTGCCAGTTTGAGGAATACCCTGAAGTGGGAATGGTTGGCCTTCCGGAGGCACGTCAGCAGAATAAGGGTATTGATGATGGGGCCTGCCAGGTTGAAAATGAGGGTATTGTCGTGGACCTGGAAGTAGGGGAAAACCTGCTTGAAACTGCTATAACTGACATTGTTAAGGACGTTCAAAGTATACTAAATTAAGCTGGTGGCTTAGGATATTGTCTGCCAGTAAAAACTCCAGTTAAATTGATTTATATCCAACAACACCAATACATTACTATAATAAGGATTTACTCTAAGTGACAATTGATTGAATTTGGAAGAGGTGTTAAGATGTTTTGCCCCAACTGTGGAACTGAAGTTAATGGAAAATTTTGCCCAAATTGTGGAGAAGCAATGGAAACAGTAGTTGAAGAACCTGTTCAAAGCCCCGAAATACAGCCATCACCAGCCACTGCACCAGCAGCTGGTTCGACCAGTAAGTACTCGGTAAACGATTTCATCAACAAAACCATGGAAAAAAATGGTTCTGGTGAAACATTCGAGATTGAAAACAACTATCTGCTGAACATAAACCTCAATGGTCAGGCCTGGTCAAAAAAAGGAGCAATGGTTGCCTACACAGGGGATGTGAAGTTTAAAAGAGAGGGAACTCTCGAACATGGATTAAACCGTTTCGTTAAAAAAGCAGTGACTGGAGAGTCAAGCACCTTAATGAAAATGAACGGCCAGGGTAAGGTTTACCTGGCAGATCAGGGAAAGGAAATCGTTGTTTTGAACCTTCAAAATGAAAGGATCTACGTTAACGGGAATGATTTACTGGCCTTTGAAGAGCAGATTGACTGGGACATAACCATGATGAGTTCTGGTGTGGGAATGTCTGCAGGGGGTCTCTTCCATGTGAAACTGGAAGGAACCGGTATGGTAGCTATAACCACCCATTTCACACCAATCACTCTGGTGGTAACTCCAGACCAGCCAGTGTACACGGATCCCAATGCCACTGTAGCCTGGTCTGGTGGCTTAAGCCCATCAGTTAAGGCTGATGTGGACTTTAAAACCCTCCTGGGAAAAGATAGTGGTGAAACATTCCAGTTAAAATTCCAGGGTCAGGGCTTTGTGATAGTACAACCCTTCGAGGAGTTTTAGGGATAAAATTCCTTTTTCTATTTTTTTGTGATTCAACTTTTTTTTTTTAAGGTGGTAATGAGGGCAGGGGATTAAGGGTTGTATAGAGATCAGGAAACCCCTATAAAATTTAAGAAAATTATAACTATAATATAAAACGTATAATTATTCGGGGAGAAAATGAAAAAATCCCAAAATCGAATTAATCCACGTTTCAATGCTTTTAAAATAGCTTTTATTTATTTTGTTATTAGCATAGCTTGGATTATTGCTTCTGATCAGATCCTAGTTATGACTACGGCTAACAGTCAACTATTCACGACCCTGGCCATATTCAAAGGGAGTTTTTTTGTTATTCTCACTGCTATTTTGATATATTTATTAGTTTACCGGAATCTGGTTTCTATTAAGCGTTCTGAAAAAGATTTAAAGGAAAGTGAAAGGAAATTTCGTGAAATCTTCAACAAGGCCAATGACATGATCTCGGTTAATGTCATGAATGAAGACGGAATTCCGGGGAAGTTCCTGGAAGTTAATGAGGTGGTCAGTAAGAGACTGGGATACACAAATGAGGAGTTACTAAGTATGACTCCATCGGACCTAGTTTCCCCTGAAAAATCAGATCTCATCCAAGTAAACGCTGAAAAACTTTTTAAAAAGGGACAAAACACCTTTGAAATAGTGTTGGTGACTAAAGATGGAAAAGAAATACCGGTAGAGGTTAACAACCACTTCATTGATTATAATGGGAAAAGAGTTAGTCTGGCAGTTTCTCGTGATATAACTGATCGTAAAAAATCAGAAGAACAATTAAAAGCATCTTTAGGAGAAAAAATTGTTTTACTACGTGAAATTCATCATCGGGTTAACAATAACCTGCAAATCATCTCCAGTTTGTTCAATCTCCAATCTAACTATGTTGATGAAAATTCTAAGGATATCCTGATGGCCAGTCAGAGTAGGGTTAAGTCCATGGCCATGATCCATGAAAAACTATACCAATCACCGGATATGACCCGTATAAATATGAAAGATTACATAGAAAGCTTTGTTTCAGGATTATTCTCATTATATATGGCGGAAACCACGGCCATTCATCTTCAAACAGATCTGGAAGACATTGAAATGGGTATTGATACTGCAATACCCGTAGGATTAATCATCAACGAACTGGTTACCAACTCCTTGAAACATGCTTTTCCCGCTGGAAATGAAGGAGGGATAATTGAAATTAGTTTTAGAAAAGAGGGTGAACTATTAACCCTGAAAATAGCGGATAATGGTATAGGGCTACCTGAAAGAAGAAAAATCGAAACTAAAAAAAGTCTTGGCTTACAACTTGTATCTAATCTTGTTAATCAGTTAGATGGTACAATGATGGTTAGCGGAGAAAATGGAACTGAAGTAAAACTTCAATTTGAAGAATTAAAATATAAAAAAAGACTTTGAATTATTAATAAAAATTTACAATATAAAAATATTAACCAAATGAATTTTATTTATATAAAAAAGAGGTGTGTTTATATGGCCAAGGTAATCAAAAAGAAAGGTTCCATTGAACCATTTAATCCGAATAAAATTAAAGGTTCACTTCAGAAGGCAACAATCGATGCAGGATACAGTCTGGAAGAAAAAAAGGACATTATTAACCAGGTATTTACCAATATTAATAAAAAGATCGATGAAACTGAAGAAATTAAAAGTGAAACCATTAAAATGTGCCTATTGACTGAATTAGATAAATGCGAGCCATATATAGCTAAATCATGGCGCAGATTTGATGATAAATACAAATCAAGATAACTTAGACGCAACTAAATTTTCCAATCATAATTCTGAAAATAGGGGTGGAAAAACTTGGGGATGGTTGATTTATATCCGCAAATATTCAAGAGGAAGTCCATTAGAAATTATGATCTCACCCCACTAGAAGACAGTGTTCTAGGGCCAGTTGTTGAATCTATTAACAAATTGGAACCTTTATATGATGATATTAAAGTAGATCTGAAGATCATAACCTCTGATAATGTTAACCCAAGGATGATGAAGAAGGCACCTTATTATATTGCAGGGTTTTCAGAAGATAAAGAGGGTTATAAAACCAATTTAGGTTACATGCTTCAACAGATGGATCTATTCTTTTCAGCCAATGGTTGGGGCAGTTGCTGGCAGGGGATCCCCAAGCCTAAGAAAAATATTTTAGAAAGTTCAGATCTCAAATTCGTTATTTTAATGGCATTCGGAAAGGCAAATGTACCCTTACACCGAACCAGCACTATGGAGTTCAAGAGAAAACCTCTCAACAAAGTAAGTAACATTAAAAATGAAGGATATCTTGGGGCAATATTGGAAGCAGCACGCCTGGCTCCATCTGCAACTAACAGTCAGCCC
The DNA here is from genome assembly GCF_002813695.1 of Methanobacterium subterraneum. Taxonomy (NCBI): domain Archaea; kingdom Methanobacteriati; phylum Methanobacteriota; class Methanobacteria; order Methanobacteriales; family Methanobacteriaceae; genus Methanobacterium; species Methanobacterium subterraneum. The sequence continues at coordinate 2,433,775 of NZ_CP017768.1, forward strand.
TGGTTTTTCAAAGGTGATAATCATGTAATTCATGTTTATTCATTTAAACCAAGTATTCTAAGGGCTATCATACTAAAAAAATATATCCCCATTGATATTGGAATTGTGCTTTATCATTTGAAGAGTGCAGCTGAACATTTTGGTAAGAACCCTGAGATTATTTTCGATGAAACTGGAAATGAAAACTCTCCCCATGGATACGAATATGTAACCAGTATGATAATTGATTAATTCCATAAATTAGTTCAACAATTACCCAACTTATTATCAAGAAAAATATTAAAATAAGAAATTATTCTCCCTTTAACAGGGATTTCCGTGGTTTAGGTTGTCTTAAAATCTAAATAACCCTTATGATCTGGTTTGTCAATCCACATTCCAAAAGGTTTTAACTTCTCCGGCTATTTTTCTACCTTGTTTACGCCCCGCTTCAGCAGATGCTGCTCTAAAATCAGCATCAAGGGGATTTGGTCCTTTAGATTCCAGGGTTTCTTCATCGGGGGTGATAACCATTACTTGGGAACCAGATTGCTTTAGCTGAGTCAGTTCCTCTTCAAAGGTAATGCGGTGCATGGTGGGTCCCATTGCCGGTGCAGTCATACTCGGTTCAGCCACAAGGATAATCACCAGATGGTAACCCTGGGCTACATCGGCGTTGGTACCAGAACTCATACCTCCATCAATGTACCGGTGACCATTGATAGTGGTGGGGGGATAAATACCAGGGACCGCTGAACTGGCGGATACAGCTAGAAGGAGCGGAACACCTGAATTTCTATCAAAATTAACCCATTCTCCAGTTTCAGCATCAACAGCATTTATTATAAGTTTTATTTCTGGGTTCCATTCGTGAACTGGAAGTCGAGAAGCCATCATTTCCAATCTTTCTTCTTCACTCATGGTGGGTGTGGCCAGTGCGGCTTCTCCAATGCGTGCTCGTGCAGTTTGAGAGTTCGGCGAGCTCATAATTGCTGCCGCCATCATTTGTCTGAATTTATGCCCATCGAAATCCAATGGTCTTTCCAGGGTTTCATGGATTGGTACCAGTTGGAGATTGTAGAGTTCTTCTAGGCTGAGACCGCTGGCGATTTGAGCCCCTACACTGGAACCAGCTGATGTTCCCACGACAAGTTCCACATCAGTCACATCCACACCACTTTCTTCAAGCCCGAATAGAACGCCTAATTCCCAGGCTGTTCCGGTGATTCCTCCTCCACTTAGAACCAGTGCTTTTGATGTTTTCTTATTGGTATCATTCATCATTCTAACCCCTTAACATTTATTTCACACATTTAATGGATTGGTATGATCACAATTTTTCTCCATCTAACTGGAATAAACCAACGTTCCGAGTCTGTCTGAAATTAACCTACAATTCTATTACCAACAAATTATTCTTATTATTTAAGTAAACCACTTTCGTTCAATGTAAATCATAATTTGCCATCATATACTAACTAAACCAACTTCATAGTGTAAATCGCAATTTCCCATTATAAAACTGGGTTAATCTCCTATTTCCCGGTATTTGTCTGCAATTTCAGCAAATGAATGTGCAATGTAATGTACCTGTTCCTGGCTGAAACCATAGACACTGCACTTGAACCACTGGGTCTGGCCCCTTTTGATCCCCACAATGTTCCTCTTTTTCAGTTCTTCATAAAGATAAAAACCTTTACGTGGATGTTTATCTGCTATACTATGGAAAAATGGGGTTTCAAATCTTACCAAGTCATGTTCAGTTGGGCGCACACCAATTTGCCGTACTCCACTTATTTTTTCCATTTCTGAAACAAAATAGCGTGTTTTTTCAACTTCAACATCCCATTTATCGACACGGTCTATTAAGTGGGGTAAGGATGCCATTAAAGTTGCAATTGGAGCTCCACGGGTGGTGCATCCCAACATCTCCAGTTCCTTCACCTCATGCCGGTTGGATCTTTTCAAAATCAGATCCGCCCATTCATCCTGTACTCCCAGAATGCCTATGGGTCCAGAGGCAGCCATACTTTTATGACCACTTCCCACCACGAAATCCACATTCCACCCCTTAGAATCAATAGGCATCCTCCCCATGGAATAAGCACAGTTTAAAAGGAATGGGATACCTGCATCATGTGCAACTTTACCAACACCCCTGGCATCAGTAACATTACCATAATCCCCATCCACATGGGTTAAAAGAACCAGACTAACCTCCTCACCCATATCATAAAGTTCATCCAGGGTTTCCCGGTATCCTTCCGGACTTATACGATGTTCAGGATAACCACTGCTGGGGACTTCCACGATGTTAAGCCCATTACGTTCTGCTGCCAGGTGACTGGTGTAATGGGCATTACCATCAACTAATACGGTGTCTCCGGGCTGGCAAATGGCATGCATAACTGCAAATTTACCTTCCCTTGCACCGTGAACAGTTCGAACATGATCCACATTAATAAAGCAAGCCATATCCTCCAGAAAACCACTAATGGAGGGTCTTGGCACTTGATCCAGACGACCTGCACAGTAATCACAGACACTGTAACCATCGGAAAATTCGTATAATGCTTGGCGTGATTCAGGTGGAAGCACCCCCCCACGCTGAAGGGGGTTTAGATTTAGATTTTCTCTTTCTGTTTGGCGATTAAGGGAGTAATTCTGACATTTCATATGAATTCACCATTTTTATTTAAGATAAAAAATTGATTACAACTTAATTGAGGCTGAACTTGATATGTTATACTATTTTTTATCTCAATTTAACATTTCATTAACCCATTGTGAACATAACTTTAACTTATACTCATTCTCTTTTTTGGTTCTCATAATATTTTCCCAGAAAAAGAAAATATATATGGGGGGGGGTCTCCAAAAATAAATTAGGAGAAGAGTGGTTAAAGAAAAAAGTATGGGGTCTATTTTTTGTTAAAAGTTTTTTTAATCTTAAAGAGTACTCCGCCAGGTTTTTACCATCTTGGTAACTACCAGTTTAACTAGGGATGATTTTTTTCCGAAAACAGTTAAATCCCCTTTGATGAGTGCTTCTCTCACGTTTTCTTCACAAGTGATGATCCCTGCATTGCCAATTTCACTGGCAAAATGAGCGTCACTACCTGCAACCATAGTTAAACCATTTGCGTTGGCAAATTGACTGGCTTTATTATTGTATTTTTGACGTAAACAACGTGAATTGAAGGTTTCCACACAGTCTACCAATTTAATATCCTTTTTCCCAGGATTAATACCATTCCTTCGAATACCATCAAAGGGGTGGGGAAGAACTGTAATCCCGCCCTGCTCCTTAATCTCCTCCACCACTTCCTGGAATATATGGGATCTAATCTCATCAGACAAAAATAGGCCAATAACTTCCCCACGTTCTGTACTTATTTCTGATCCAACAATAACCTCAAGGTCATCAGTTTTGTATTCCTTTGCCCTTAAAGATCCATTAAGGGTGTCATGGTCAGTGATGGCTATTCCAGATAATCCTCTTTTTATAGCAGTTTTAACTAACTTTTCAGGTTCTATAATTCCATCAGAAGAGTATTTGGTATGGGTGTGGAGGTCAAATTTCATTTGCATAGCCACCGGTTAATAACTGTGATTCATATTAGTTTTTTTATTTTGAATTATTATAAAATGGAATAAAACTAGTGAAAATACTAATTTAATTAATTAAAATTAAAAAAATGAGAAAATATGGTGGAATTGAGAGTTATACCATTATTCCCATATTTTTATTGGTTTTTTCAATGGATTTAGCCGGGTCTTCTTCCATCTCCAGCATGGCACGGATACAGTCCACATTCTCAGGGACCACATCTGATTCTTGATGTATGGCCTGCATGTAGAAGAGTTCACCGTCCTTGACATTTAGAGACTCTTTCCACACCGCTATTTCGAATAAGTCACTTCTTGACCTACCTAAATCCCGTGCACATTCCATTATCTCCGCAGTTGAACCTAATCCTTTCTCGGCTTCCACTAAAATGACTCTGGGGGTTGCTTCCAGGGTATCGATTACATCATCCACCGAGGGTGTATTTTCCAGTTCCACCATGAGGTTGTGCTGGTGCATGAGGGTGGTGGGTACCAGTAGAGCCATGGTGGTTATGTCCAGGTCGTACATCACGGTCTGCACATCTGGGCCGTGGTGACTGGGCACAGTTGGAGGGTTGGGAACGATGGCGTTTATAGGGCCAGATTTAACCTGTCCAGGGTCAGCTCCACGGCGTACCATAACTGCCCTAACCTTTTTAATACCACAAAGATCATCTATTGGTTTTAATGTTCGGCAGAGACCAGTGGTGTTGCAGCTAACCACCCTTACGTAGTCTGCACCCCAGTTATCCTGGTAGTTGGCAAATGAGTTGAAAGATTTCCCAATCTGCTCGTGTTTTTCACCGCCCTGGAATATACCCTTAACTCCTTTTTCAGCATAAACTTCTTTGTTTTTAGCACCTATTCCTCCAGGCGTGCAGTCTACCATAACATCCACTTTATCATAGAGATCATCAATGGTTCCAGTTACTTTTATTCCTGCATCTTCAAATAATCCTTCTCTCTCCGGTGCACTTATATAGAGTGGGAATCCCTTTTCCACTGCCATCTGGGCTTCAAAGTTAGGAGTTCTCTTGGTTACTCCCACGATCTGCATATCATCCTGACAGGCGACTGCATCTGCTACTCTTTTTCCAATAGTACCGTATCCGTTTATCCCTACGCTTTTCATAATAAAATCCCCGTTATAGTATTATATTAATTCTATCTTTCTTTTTTGGAATATAATAAATTTTATGATATTAATTTTGAAAATATACAAGGACCATAGGGATTATTCGTCAATTAAAATAACTATAATCTATTATTGTAGTAATATAAAGCTTTAAATTAATTTAAAGATTGAAAACAGAATAAATTCCTGGGAAAAAGAAAAAAAATTTAGTATCAGCCTTTTTTTATTAAAAGACTGATTTGATTTGGAGTGTTTATTCCATTGCATCGAGTTTTTCAGGTAGGTATGTGTCAACCACGTACTCCAGTCCGTACTTAGAGAAGGACTGCTGTTCTGCTTTTTTCCCGATCTTGAGCATCTTCTTGATCTCCACCTGCCAGTGTTCATCCTTGTAACGGGGGTCCTTGGAGAGTTCTTTAAGCCTTAAAACATCAATATCTTTAAGGGGGTCGGTGGGAAGATCGTAGTTGATGATATCCGAGGCGGTAACCCCTAGGAACCGGGCATCTGGTGTTGCCAGCTGGTGGTTCACATGGGCCAGTTTGGCACTCCCACTGATGATAACCATGGCGATGTGGAATCCCCATGGGTCTCCGTCGTTACAAATGTAAACTGGGAGGTTAAGCTCTTCATTAACCCTTTTAAGAAAACGACGAGTTGCACGTGCGGCCTGGCCTTTCAAACCCACGATGAGAGTGTCAAATTTTTTGTAAGCATTTTCCTGTACCAGCCTGTGGAACATCCCCATGGTTTCCACGGCAATAACTCTTCGCACATCATGGTCAACGAATTGCACATCATCTATGGTGGGTGATATGGTGTAACCGGATTTACCAGATCTCAGGGCGTTGATCTCCACATCATCTTCCTGCATAGTGATTTTACCGTATACTGATGCCCCGTCTTCTTCAGGCATGAGGCCCAGATCTTCACGGGTCATTCCCAGGGTAACTTCCAAGTCTTCGCCCACGATGTTGGATTCCTGCTGGTCTCCAAAATCTACGTCCCATCCTTCAGAGACGTAGTACATCTCCCTTAAAGTGGCGGTTTTGTTACGGCGGACCAGGTCCTTGCAGAAGTTGGCAACGTAAACCATCTGGGCTATTTTAGTGATTTGTTTAACATTACCCAGGGATCGTTTCCCGTAACGATCTCCCAGTACGTAGTAACGTTTTTCAGTATCGTAGACTATGTTGGATGTTCCTCGGGAGGGAACTTTAATTGCTGGGACGTTGTTCTGTTGGACATCTTCCAGTATTATATCGCCCAGGCTTTTGAGTTTGTTAACGGCAATATCTTTCTTATTCATCTTGAACCACGCCTTCGTATTTTGATCTGCGTGTAACTTTAGCTAGCACTACATCGTATTCTGGAACATCTTTCTCGGCAAGCACTGCTGCCTCACGGATTATAACTGGAACCAGGTTTTCAAAGATCTTTGAACGCATTTCTTCTTCTTTTGCAGCTTTTTTAGCACGTATATATTTCTGCATGCTCCTGGCTATCTTCATGGTGGCTTGACGGACCTCATGGAGAATATCTGGCTCTGGGGCCACACTCTGCTTACCAGTGGAAAGGTAAGGTACGTTAGTGGAAACGATATTCACAAAAACAGTTATCGGGGCGTTATCCAAGTCTCTAATACCGTAACGTTTCCAGTCCACACTTTTAAGGGCTTCGGTAATGGCACAGCTACCCTGGTCAAAGGCCAGTGGAACCCGGTTGGCGAATCGCATGATCTCTGCCTTTCTCTGATCACCAACCATTCTTCCAGAATCTCCACCATAGCTAATACCTGCTTCTATGATGAAGGAAACACCTCCACGGAATGTTTTTGGCTTCCGGGTGGTGGTGGCCACGAATTCCGGATTTAAAATCTCCCTAATTCCCTTTTCTATCTGTTCTTTACCTATGGGTATGAGACCAGAGGTGGGTGGTGCCATGAAATCCATTTTGGCGAAGGTTTCCACGATCTGTTCGGCTTCCTCCCATTTCATGTCCTTGGGACGTTTGTTAAGGTCAATACCAGTGATCTCCTGGATCTCATTCACCCGTTTGGTGGACATCCTGGACAAATTACTGGTTAAAAGACTTCTGAAACGGCGTTTATCCGTATGTTTGGCCATGAATATCAAGTCATCAGCAGTAACTCCTTTAGGGTGGGGGAGTACTTCCTTAGGTAAAGGTGGGATGATGTCTGCGGCACGATTGAAGATGTATTTATGTCCGGTGGGGTCTCGGAAGGTGATTTTGGTATGGGGGTTGGCGATCATGGTCCGGCGGATGTACTCGTAGGCTCCCTGTTCTGAGAGGGAATAGGAGACATCTTTAAAGTGCAGTTCAAGGGAAACCCCGGTGGATTGCACTTCCACATCTTTCCTTTCTAAGACCAGCCCTTTGTTAGTTTTTACATCCATCTTAAAGGTCATTTCAACTCCTTTAAGCCGGTCACCCTCTTGATAACCAGATATAACCTTGGCTGGTTTACCAGTGGTCATTTGTGATAATAAAACACATCCACTGCACCCTAATCCCTGTTGACCACGCGACTGGATGTTCCTGAACTTGGAACCGGCGAACATGGTACTGAATACCTTGGTAATGAATGGCTCGGGGATTCCAGGTCCATTATCGGTGTGTCTAAGTATGTAATGATCTTTATCTAAACGTTTGAGGTCTATTTTTATTTCAGGGAGTATTCCTGCCTCTTCTGCAGCATCCAGGCTGTTGGTGATGAGTTCGTGGAATACCATAGTCAGGGACCGGATTTTACCGGAGAAACCCAGCATCTGTTTGTTTCTTCTGAAAAATTCTGATGCAGTAAGTTCTTTAAATTCCTCAAATAGTTCAGCTGCTTCTCGCTCCAAACTATGCCTCCTTTAAAATTTATTAATAATCCATCCTGATTTTGAATGGATTTTATTTTAGTTGTTATGTCTGTTGATTATCAACGTGGTGTATATTTTAATATTAAATGGGTGGGCCCATTTTTATTTCTCTTAATTTCATTTCCTGTTTTTTACGTTCCAGGAATGAGTAAACTGTTTTGTGACGGGCACCATCCAGGATCATCTCCACGGCTTCCTTGGCAATTTGCAAGTGTTCCATCTCTCCAATTAGGGAAACAGTTTTACCATAGATGGAAACATAGGTCCCGGTCATTTCAGTGATGATGTCTCTGGTTTTACCGTCTTTACCAATAATACGGCCTTTTTGCCTTAAAATAGCCTTTTTAGATTTCCCTACATAATCGGGTAGGTTGATGATTTCCAGCATCACATCATCATCAGTTAGTTTAAGGGCTATCTCGGGGTTAAAACCCCTACCAATGGCTTTAACCATGAAGCGAGCTTTCCATACTGCTAATGGGTCTTTAGCATCATCTTGTGGGGATATGGCTATGCTTCCGGCTTCGCTGTCCACATCAATACATGTTTCGGTGGTTTTTTCAATGATCTCTTTGGTTTTTCCGTGTGGTCCAATAAGTACTCCCACTCTTTCCTTTGGGATTTTCAGATATTCTGTGTTGGGCAAAATTTCACCTCGATTCCTAATGATATTACGTTATCCTTTAAGATATACTTTTCTATCCTCATAAATCCATAATCTTTCTTTTAATCTCATCATGGGATATTTCAATACCCATTTTTTTAAAATCTTTAATTAAGTTCTCTATATCCCGGTTTAGAAGCTCCAATGATATGGGATGATCAACCACTAAACCTTGGGACAAGTCTATTATCACTGGTTCATTTTCCTGCATAAGGATGTTAAAACCAGACAGGTCCCCATGAACCAGTTCTGCATCATTATAAAGCTTTTTAACATAATCTATTATTTTGTCAGCAACGTATTGCGGGTTGGAAATTTTTGACTGCCTCATTAAGCGTGAAGGGCTACCATTATCATCACCAATGAATTCCATAACCAGTACATTGTTTTTGGCAACTATTGGTTTAGGAACCCGTACTCCTGCCTCAGCTGCCCGGTTAAGGTTTTTAAATTCCTTTAAAACCCAGTTATTAATTAGCTGACGTTTACTATTGCTTCTAACATTGAAACGTGGGTCTCCCTGGATGTAGTACTGCATTTTCTTAAAATCCGATGTGGTGACCCGGTAGATTTTAACTGCAACTATTTTACCTTCAGAATCGGTGCCTTTAAAAACATTCGCCTCTTTCCCGGTGCTTATAGCACCATTTAAAAGGTGGATATACCCTTGATTAGCCAGTTTATACAGGGTTTTGAGGGTAATCCTATCAAAAACTTCACTACCCACTCGTTTATCTTCCACACTCTTCAGGCGTTTAACTTCTCTCATCTTCTGAAGGTTGATGTCTGATTTGGTTATTGGAGATTCCATAAAGAACACATCATTATATTCATTTAGAGTTGTTATTTCAAAGTTTCGAATCAATGGATGTATAACTGTGCTTTATGTGTCAAATGGAATAAAATAATGAAATAAATTCATAACTTTCGTAAAAGCTAAAAATTCATTTCGCAGTTAATCCTTCTAAAAATACGATTCAAGTTACAATGGAAGTCTTTTTCCTTTTGAAAAATGAGTATGTTCATTTTTAATGAACATTGGATTATAGTTTGAGGAATCCGCGACGTTCCAAGTAGTTTGACTCAGTTCTGGTATATCTCCAGATAACATCAGCTTTTTCATCACTCTGAAAAGCCCATGGTTTAATTAAAACAACGTCTCCTTCCCTTATCCATATTCTTTTTTTCATTTTTCCAGGAATACGGCAAAGCCTTATTTTACCATCGGCACAGCGCACTTTAAGTTTACCATGCCCCATGATCTGTTCAACTACTCCTGGTATTTCTCCCCTTCTAGGAGACCTTACCCTTCGTACTTCATGTGTTTGTGGACCGCGATTATTTCCTCTACTCAAATACTCTCCTCCTTTTATTAAGAATGATAATAGATAAAAGATCAATATCTGATTATAATTAGTATCACTGAATTTATTTTGATATGTGTTGGAAATTTTCCAATTTTTGATTATATCTAAATACTGGTTACTAATTGGCATTACTAAATGATCATTTAACCTTCTTTTTTATATTAGTGTTTTGATGTATATAAAAAAGAGCATTTTGGTTTTTTTTGAAAAGAAATCTTAAATGAATTGAATGTTAATCATATCCCACTAATGGAATATAATATGTTTGATGATTTAATAATTAATATAAATCATTTATTTAAATATTAAATTCAATTTTTCAACTAAAAATAATGTTTAATTAAGATATGATTTTTATAGAATAAAAAGACAGTGTAAACTGTGAAATTCCGGTGAATTTAATTCGAATATTAAATTAATACATTAAACGAAAAAAATATCCATGGAAAATTACTTTAATGGAAGAATTGAGAACTTATATAAGTTATATTAATTAGATACCAAAAAAAATATCTGTTAATCTGGATATTAATTGGCATAAATTAAGTTAACTTGTATACTAATCTTCTAATTAGTAAAAACCTTATAATGTTAAAATTGATTTAAGAAAAATTAGAGTTGAGTTGAGAAAATGGCAAAAGTGAAAGGAACTAAAAAAAGAACTAGAGCAAAACATGCAAAACCCGGAAACAAAAGAGGAAGAGGAGTTAAACATTAAAATTAAATAATATTAACCGTCAGAGTATTAATCCACTGCATATGGGTAAGTTCATATGGAAGTCTCGCAACGGTTTTTTGAATTTTTCTAAAGTTACTCCTAATTCTATTAATGTAAGTTTGCCGTGAGAGACAGTGATCTCTCCATTAACTTACATGAACCTGAAAAATCCTTATTTTATTGTAATATTAAATAATTTCCTTATTTTATTTAAAAGCATTAAAATTTTCTGATTGAATTTTAAGTATAGGCTGATTCATTTATAAAATTCGCCCAAAAAAATTTATTTTTAGCCATTAAATTCATAATTCCTTTTAATTAATTGATTCAGATTATGCCCTTTTAATGAGTAATGAATTATACTAATCTAGGGATGGGTTTATCTATAAAAAAAATAATATAAATGACAGAAATACTTTCAAATCCAGTTATGAGGTTGTGTCATGGGTAAAGAATTTTTAGATCTAATGGATCCAGATGATGTGAAACAAATTATAGGCTCCCTGAACATTGGACGAAGGGTTGAAACAGTTAATCTGGGTGATGCTCATCAACGAGTACTGGCGGGGGATGTTTACTCCACCATTGATCTGCCTCCCTTTGACCGAGCATCAATGGATGGATATGCTGTCCGTGCCCAGGATACATTCGGAGCTTCCGAGGATGACCCAATTACTTTAACATTGATCGAGAAGATCAGAGCAGGAGATGTGCCTTCTAAAAAAATAAAAAAGGGAACTTGCAGTGAAGTGGGTACCGGTGCGCCTATGCCAGAAGGCTCTGATGCTGTGGTAATGGTTGAAGTAACTGATATCCGGGAAAACAGAGTGGAAATACTGGAAGCAGTTACTCCCGGAACCAACCGGGCCCTCAGGGGATCTGACATTGAAAAGGGAAAATTCTTACTATCACTGGGCACCCTTCTAACCGCGGATAAAATAGGGGCTTTAAGTGCAATGGGGTTGAAAGAAATTCCAGTTTTTGCAAAACCAACTGTTGCAGTAATTTCCACGGGGAATGAACTGATAAAGCCTGATGAAGATCTTCGACATGGGAAGTTATACGACATTAACTCAGAATCCTTAGCTAACGCAGTTAAATCATGCGGATGCGTACCATTAGCTTCCAATATAGTTAAAGATGATTATAAGTCTTTAAAAAATAAAATTAATGCATATAAAAATGCTGATATTATAATAACTTCGGGAGGAACATCAGCTGGTGCAGGGGATGTGTTAAGTCAGGTGGTTGAAGATATGGGGGAAGTTCTGGTCCATGGAATTTCAGTAAAGCCTGGTAAACCCACCTTGATTGGAACTTTACCTGGCGAAAATGTTGATGTGGTTCTTTTTGGACTTCCAGGATACCCAGTATCTGCTTTAATGATCTTCCACGGATTCGTAGCCCCCTTTTTAAGGGAGATTGCCGGTGTTAAAGAACTCATGGAAAAAAGAGATGGATTCCTGCTCCCATTATCCCGGAGATATCACTCTGCCCGGGGAAGAAGCCATTATGTCCTGGTGAAAATAGAAGAAGATATTGCAGATCCCATATTAAAGGATTCTGGTGCAATAACTGCCCTGGCTGAGGCTGATGGTTACTTTGAAGTTCCCAAGAATGTGGAAATTATTGAAAAAGGTGAACAAATAAAAGTCATGCCTTTATCTGGTCTTTAGAAATCACATTAAGTTCAATTTTTGGCTCCTAGCAAAATCTGGATCCAAGACGGAATTTATACTTACCATAGCTCCCTATATTTTTCCCTTAAAATTAATGAAAATAATTTCTTCTCAATTTTAGTGTATTTTCTAATTTTAGGTTAAATCTAATTTTAATATAAAATCAATAAACATCGAAAAGATCCCCTAAAACTACTTTTTTATCAGTTTCCACCAGATCCGGGATTTTACCAACTGTCCCTGCTGATTCTCCCACTACCACCAGAACACCCCTAAGGTGCTCCCGAAATTCTTCGGCTTTAGCCAGGCAATTCTCTACCAACTCAACCTCCCCCTGGCCAGTGGCCCCATTGGCAATGGATGTAGCCAGGGCATCGGCAACACTGGCCGAAGAAGCAAACACAGTAACGGAATCTGCCTGGCCAAAACTAATTGAATGCCCCACTGTCCCGGATGAGGTGCAAATTCCCATAGCTTTTTTTCGGGGTTTGATCTTAAAACCGATCCTCCCAGAAAGGGATGAACTACCAGCATATAATCCCATTATCACTTCTTTATTAATTTTAAGGGCAATATCTCCCCCATTATCCACTATGGCATGTTGGGCATCGTGATTCAGTAGAAAATTCAGGGTGAGTTGGGATATTGTCCCCGCCACAGCAGCCATAGGTCCTACGCCAGCTTTACTTGCCGCATCTCCCATCATCTTCACTATTAAAGGAGTTTCAACAATTTTTAAGGGTTCCAGGCTTGTTTGGAATCCTGGATTCATTCGAATGTAACTTTTCAGTTCTTCCCTACACTTAGTGATAAAACTAAGTAGATATGGGGGTTCAACATCGGCTGTAAGTAATATGTTGGTTTCCTGGATCAGGATCCTTTTCTTTATCATTACCTAACCATTAGTTCCCGAATACAGATAAACTATTTAGATTGTGAAGTTTATACTACCCTAAAAAGTATTTATGATAGTTGTAAAGATGAAAAAAGTTTTCATGGAATGGTGGTATAAATACAATGTTTAACCGAAAGAATAATTCAAATCCAGGGGAGAGGGTAGTATTCCAGACCCGACCCAGATTTTTGGCCAACCTGAAATCAACCATTCTTAAATTAATAATCATATTACTGATATTTTACTTTTTCAGGAGTATAATGGCAGTAGCAATAAATCTACAAGAATATTTAGTGCAGATGGTGCAACTCCCCCTGATTCAAGCTACTTTCTACATTCTTGTGCTGATTATGATTCTGTTAATGTTATCCATAATCCTGGATGTGGTTTTGTGGAAGAAGAAGAAGTATCAGCTCACCAACCAAAGAGTGATCATTAAAAAAGGATTGATCAGGCGGAAAAAATCATACATACATTACAATAAGATCCAGGATATTGATGTCTATCAGGGTATCATGGACCGGATATTCTCAGCGGGAGACATAGAAATTTATGGAGGTCATGAACACACTAATATCCTCCTGGAAGATGTTCCCAATCCACGGGAAGTGGAAGACATAATTGACCGGCTTATGGGGGGTGAAGAAGTGGATTTCAAACCCCTACGAAGTAAAACATCCCAAAAATCCATTATTGAAGAATACGACCAAAAGTTTAAAAGATAGTCTGGTGAATATTGGAGTGATATGCCCAGGAATAGGTGTAGAATTCTGATTATTCCCAATTTTTCATAATTTTAATTTTACCTATTTTGAATTACAGAAATAAACTCTAAATAAAACTCATAATCTAAGATTGACATGAAAAACTATGACGTGGCAGTGGTAGGTGCCGGGCCAGTGGGCTCAACATTCGCCAGAATAATGGCTGAAAAAGGCTTTGAAGTAGCCATCCTTGAGAAAAAGAAGGAAATTGGTGTTCCACTTCAGTGCGCAGGCCTGGTGGGTAAAAGAATCAAAGAAGTAAATGTTTTGCCCAATGAATTCATCATTAACCCAGTTCACGGAGGATTTCTCCACTCGCCGGAAGATACGGTACTTTCGGTTAGTAAAGGAAAACCAGAAGCATACGTTCTGGACAGAGTAAAATATGATCAGTTTTTAGCTCATCTTGCAGAAGATTCTGGAGCGGAAATCCTCCTAAATCATGGGGTTGAGAAGATAGATTCAGTTAATGGGGTTATAAATCTTAAAAATAAGGAAAAAACCAAAATATCAGCAGGAGTTGTGGTTGGTGCCGATGGACATTCATCAATTGTTTCAAGTACCTTTAACCCCCTAGCAGAGTCTTTCCAGGCCGCCCAATACCTAATTGATGTGGGTGAAAAATGGTTTCAGACAAATTTTGTCCATCTTTATGTTGATTCTAGATTATCCCCCGGGTTTTTATGGGTTATACCCTTATCTGAAAGCACAGCCAGGGTGGGACTATTTGCTGATGCCAATTATCAGCAATTAACCATAATTCTCAACGAACTATTGAACAAACGCTCTGAACTTAGAGGAGCAACCATTTTAAAGAAGTATTATGGAGTTATACCCCGACATGATCCTCACAAGCAGTTGGTTAAAGATAGGGTTATTCTACTGGGTGATGCGGCATCCCAGGTTAAACCTACCACTGGCGGTGGTCTTATTATGGGATTTACCAGTGCAGAAATAGCATCAAGGGCAGTTTCAAAGGCACTGGAAGTTGATAATGTGGAAATACTTACTGATTATAATAAACAGTACCAGGAACGATTCAAAAAAGAGTTGAAAGTACAGTTAATGGTACACAAGATATTCAAATCCCTCAATGATGATAATTTGGAATATATGTTCCAAAAACTGAAACAGGAAGGTGCAGAAGATATTATCTCCCATTATGGGGATATAGACACCCAATCCACTCTGGTTAAGGAAATGTTCAAGAGGGGTATTATTTTTTCTATTCTGCCTAAAATGCTATCCTGGAGGATATCCAGCCTATGGAAATAGCTCTATTACTATCCAAGGAACACCCCACTCTTCCCCTGGCAGAGGTGAGAGCAGTTTTAGAATGCGAGGGGATAAAATACTACATTAAAGAAAAACAGGAAGGACTTTTAATCCTGGAAATTCCATTAGAATCTCCAGAAAACATGTCAGGGATAATTAAAAGACTCTCTTTTACTCATGAAGTATTTCAAATTCTTATAGAGGTTGATGAAGAGCAGTTATTGGGCAAAACTAAAGAATATCCATGGGATAATATTGTTAAATCGGATTATGCAGTCCGTGTTAAAAAAATGGATAAAAAATCCCACTTCAACACTTCAAAACTAGAATGGGAAATGGGAAGTATTATCAAAGACAATGTGGCCTCAGAAATAAGGGTAAATCTGGAGAATCCTTCCACTTTCATTAGAACTGTTTTAATAAATGGCAAAGCCTTTGTGGGACAACGCATGGGTCAAATATCTAAAAAACACTTCTTTGACCTAAAACCCCATAAAAGACCATTTTTTTATCCGGGATCAATGAGTCCTAAACTGGCCCGGGGCATGGTAAATTTAACCAGAATAAGAATGGGTGAAACATTGCTGGACCCCTTCTGTGGAACGGGTGGAATACTTATTGAAGCAGGAATCATCGGAGCCCGGGTCATAGGGACTGACATAGATTATAAAATGGTAAAAGGAAGTATAGAAAACCTTCAGCACTGTGGAATTCATGATTATCAGGTTTTCCAGGAAGATGCCCGGAAACTGGAACTTCCCAGTAAGGTTGATGCCATAGTAACCGATCCTCCCTATGGTATATCTGCATCAACCCGTGGAGAGAAAAGTCAGGATCTATATCAACAATCAATGCAATCTTTACAGGAATTACTTAAGGAAGATGGCCATATGTGCCTGGCTACCCCTCATTATCTGGATCTGGATGGGGTGCTGGAGGGTACAAAATTTAAAATAATAGAACAGCACCACATAAGAATGCATAAAAGTTTAACCAGAGTCATATCAGTCCTGGCTAAAATTTAATACAAATTTATCTCATAAATTTTAAAACAGATCTTCCAAACAAAGGTCTGGTACATAAAACTCTAATTTAATATAAAAATCTCTAATTACACATTTTTTAAATCACTTATGAATTGGTGATCCTTATGAAAGCCAGAATATTTGATACCACCCTTCGTGATGGTGAACAAACCCCGGGAATATCCTTAACACCGGATGAAAAGCGTTTAATAGCTAGAAAGCTGGATGAATTAGGAGTTGATGTTATTGAGGCTGGTTCGGCTATTACATCTGAAGGGGAGAGGGAAGGTATTAAAAAGGTAACTTCTGAGGGTCTTTCAGCGGAAATATGCAGTTTTGCACGGCCAGTTCAGGCCGATATTGATGCTGCACTGGAATGTAATGTGGATAGCATCCACCTGGTGATTCCCACCTCAGACCTCCACCTGGAATACAAGCTGCGTAAATCAAGGGAGGAAGTGAAGACCATGGCTGTGGAATCAACCCAATACGCCATGGATCATGGTTTATTGGTAGAATTATCAGCAGAAGATTCTACCCGTAGTGATATGGACTATCTCAAAGAAATATTCAATGCAGGCATAGATGCCGGGGCAGAACGTATCTGTGCCTGTGACACGGTGGGAATGCTCACTCCTGAACGTTCCTATGAATTCTACAGCCAACTGGCAGAATTAAAAGCCCCATTAAGCGTACATTGCCACAATGACTTTGGACTGGCTGTTGCAAATTCATTAAGTGGGTTAAGGGCTGGTGCAACCCAGGCCCATGTAACTGTAAATGGAATAGG
This sequence comes from Methanobacterium subterraneum, assembly GCF_002813695.1. Classification (NCBI taxonomy): domain Archaea; kingdom Methanobacteriati; phylum Methanobacteriota; class Methanobacteria; order Methanobacteriales; family Methanobacteriaceae; genus Methanobacterium; species Methanobacterium subterraneum. The sequence goes on from NZ_CP017768.1 coordinate 2,450,563, forward strand.
GGAAAGGGCTGGTAACGCATCCCTTGAAGAACTTGTGGTTTCCCTGTATTCATTGTACGATGTTAAAACCCAAGTGAAACTCCAGATGTTATATGAAGTTTCTAAAATGGTGGCCAGAATAACCGGAATATATTTACAGCCCAATAAGGCCATTGTTGGTGAAAACGCATTTGCACATGAATCAGGAATCCATGCCGATGGTGTGATGAAGAAAGCGGAAACTTATGAACCCATAACGCCCGAACTCGTGGGGCACAAACGTCGTTTCGTTATGGGTAAACATGTGGGCTCCCATATAATAAAAGAACGGATCAATGAGATGGGATTCCGGGTTGACCAGGAAAGATTCTCCCAAATATTCAATCGAATAAAAGCACTGGGAGACATGGGAAAATGCGTCACTGATGTGGATTTACAGGCCATATCTGAGGATGTAATGGGAGTAATGGCAGAAAAACCAGTGGAACTCCAGGAATTAACCATAGTATCTGGAAACAAGGTGATTCCCACGGCATCGGTAAAACTAAAAATCGGGGATGTAGAAAAATTAGAGGCTGGAGTAGGTGTGGGGCCGGTGGATGCTGCCATTGTTGCCATCAAAAAATCCATAGCTGATGTTGCCAATATAGAATTTGAAGAATATCACGTGGATGCCATAACCGGAGGAACTGATGCACTTATTGATGTGGTGGTAAAACTTAAACACGAGGGTAAAGTGGTAAGCGCCAGAAGCACCCAACCCGACATTATAAACGCCAGTGTAGAAGCATTCCTTGCTGGAATAAACAAAGTTTTAACTGATAAAAAGCTTAAAGAGTCTGGGAAGGATTAAATAATCTGAATATTAATTATTCCCATTAACTTATTTTTTTTAGGGTGAAAAGTTCATTTTAAAGGAGATTCATTTTAACTATTTACATGTTTAGTAACATATCCTGGAGAATTAGAATGGACAATGCAATAAATCAACACAATTTCATGAACCATAATATACAGATATCTGGTTTTAAAGGGGAAATAACCGACACAAAAGAGATAATGGATTATTTAATGGATATTAGTGTAGAATGTAACAGTGGGAAGTGTACCATTCAACTAATAAATGCTCGGGGCATAGCTGGGGAGAAACATATCTTACAGGCAACATTACAGGCAATTAAAGCCTTTGAAAGGAATAAAAACATGGCAAAAGACCTGGGACTTGAGATATGCGTCCGAGCATCTGCTCAGAGGCAGATATCCAGAGCGCTTAAGATTTTAGGTATAGGCAATGGAAAAATGGATATATGTATGGTGGCAGTGGACTGTGATGAACAGGTCCAAAAGAAGGTGGGAGAAATTCTGGGTGAAAGAAACCACCAAGTTCTAAAGCCGGATGTAAATTCACTGCAGGAATTGTATGAGATTTCCCCCGAGGAAATAGAAAGCGCAGGAAATATTGAACGGGTTATGCTGGAAAGAACCGCTCTTTTAAATCTTGAAATATAGATTTTTTTGGAAAAATTCATTTCTTACCATTCAATATCATATATTATTCATTATTGAATGGATTATCAAGGATATTTGCTATGATTCCCGCTATTTCCAAGAGATTATCCTTTTTAAGACATTGAATATCCAAATTTTTAATTTCTAAACATACGCCCGGCTGATTCATCCGATCGTAACGGGGGCAAGTGCTGATCATACCTCCGCCTTCCACTTTTAGGGTTGATCGCAGTGCCTGGCCAATTTTTTTAGGGTCATCATGGGGAATAGCAATGTTAATTCCCCTCTTATCAGGGTGTAAAACAGTTTCAATTTTCTTTTTCAGAAATTCACAAGCCTCAATGGTTTTAATCAAATTCAGAGGGGCTTTTTTAATCTCTTCTACCAGGCCAGCACAGGTCACTGGGCTGCTTTGGAGGGTTTTTAGGATGAAACTAGCATCATTAAAGATTCTGGGATTATTGGTGGATATGAAACCACCATTACCCAGGTTAATTATCTTTGGGGATCCAGTGGATGCCACAATGATATGGGAATGATCACCACAGGCCAGATTCCTTTCAGGATCGCCCACTGAACCAGAAGCATCTTCCACCAGAATTATCCCATTATCTTCACAGATTTCATAGATATCCTTAACTGGTTGTTCAACCATGTAACCCGCAAAACTGGTTAAGAAAAGAGATTCAGGGCTCTTAGTTTTTAAATGTTCTTCCAGTGTTTCTGGTTGGATAACTCCCATCACTGTAGGTATATGAACAACTTCAAGCCCGTAAAATTCTGCTATCTTCTGAAATCCACTCCAACCCCCCTGGTCTGGAATCATAACTGACCCCTTCATAGTGCTCATGGCTGCCATAATGGCTGCATTACCACTACCCAGTACCCGGGCGTGTTCATGGTTTGTAATCTTTTTTATACTTTCTTCGGCAGTTTTTTTAAACTCATTACTCCTGACCCGGTTTCCAAGCTCTAGAGAGGCATCACACATGGCCTTCCTGGCTTCTGTTGATGGCATTTTAAAGAAGAGTTCCATTTAATCACTTTAAATCTTCAAATATTGAACATAACCGATAAATTATAATTTTACCAGTGTATTTATTATTTTTTAATCATTTAAATCCTTATTATAATTACTTAAATTCACCAATATTAACACCAATACTAAATTAAATCTTTAAATTCCGTTATAATTCAGGTTTTCCTATAATCTCTTATTAAACTATCTCTCATCATGATTTAAAGTAAGAATCCAGGGTGGTCTGTCTGGACCGGAGAATATCTTGCAATAGATCACTTCTTTTTATGAAACTATTAATCGGAAGTTTCAAACGGGTGTCAATATAGGTAAGAGCACTCTTCATATCCTCAAATTCCAGATAAGGTTGTGCCATGGCATTTCTAACATTTTCCCTAACATTAAACACACCAAGGGGCACATATCCTGAGTAAGCCTCCCTAAGCACAATCACTCCTGCCTGGTGTTTCTCATGGGCTAACGCCTCTAAAACTGCCATTTTGCAAGTGTAATAACATCCTCCGACCCTAGAATACTCTTTTTTACCATTATAGTTTTCATAATCTGAGAATATGAGTTTTTCCTTCCCTAAAACTTCTAGAAATGCTTCCATCCATTCATATTGCCAGGGTGTGGGGAGTAAGAGCACTGCATAATAATTCTGCAGGCTCTGGAATTGGTAAACCCGATGAACATCCACTAAATCGTAGTGTTTCACTTCCTTAAGTAACTGATTCCCAATGGTACTGTCACAGGCAGTGATGGACCATCTGGTGGGAACCAGGCGTCTGCACTTATCCACACCCATAGTACCCACAGAGAAGGCCTTTTGCATATGGGAAAAAGGCACATCTTTTCGGTGCAAATCCATAAGTGCCTCCCGAGCCCGGAGATCAGTATCATAAAATACCTTCTCCAGTTCACGATCCCAGCGGACGTTATCAATCTCAAACTTCTCTAAAATAGCACTTGGTCCATGTGGGGCCTGATATTCGCTAAATGAAACACCCCTTGGTTTTTTCCAGAACTCAGCTTCACTATCAATGGATCCTGAAGCCAAAGAGATTTCCTGAAGCTTTTCCACCATCCGATTATCCAGATCAGTGATTCCAATCATCTTCTTTCCCCGAACCAGACTCATACGGTAGGAAATAATATCCTTCTGGCTTTTATCACCAGGAATCCATGCTTCAGGGGTGTCCATGATGGCCGTGTCACCGGATACTGGGGAGATCATGGGCCCTGCGTATACTTTAGGATAATTCCAGCTACCTATAAATACCGAGGGTGGTGTGCTTCCCTCCAATTCCTTACCCACCTCAACTGAGGGTATCTGGAACTTGGAAGTCAGCTTTTTAAGGTAACTTTTCTTACCCATCATAATATTTAGATCATCTCCCCTTTTTAAAAAGATTTTAGTCAGCAGATGAGAACTAATAATCAAACACTGGCATATAACCAGCTAAATCAGTAATAACATAATCTTATTAATTCAATTAAACTCACCTTCAGGGATATCCACAAAAATATTCACTTACTATAATGAATGTTCAATGTTTTTATCCCATGTTTGCGTGTAAGCTATAATGAATTATTATTTAACCTTTCGCCGGACAAGGTTAAGTGAAGCAGAATTCATGCAATAACGCAGACCAGTGGGTGCCGGACCATCATCAAACACATGGCCAAGATGAGCTAAGCAACGGGCACAAAGAACCTCAGTACGCACCATAAACAGGCTACGGTCGGTTTTGGTGGGGATGTTTTCAGGGGCCACTGGTGTCCAGAAACTAGGCCAACCAGTCCCTGAATCGAATTTGCTCTGGGAATCAAACAGATCAGTGCCACAACATACGCACTGGTAAATCCCATCTTCCTGACAATCATGGTATTTACCGGCGAAGGCCAGTTCAGTTCCATTTTTCCTGGCAACATCAAACTGTTCAGGAGTTAAAATATCTTCCCATTCTTCATCAGTCTTCACAACTCTTTCAACAAGTTTTATCTCCTTGGAACTTGCAAAATAGATAGGGATAACATCTTTTTTATGGGTTTCTTTTTTCATAAGTTGCCTCATAATCCTATATGATTTATAAACTGATAATCAATGGATTTTATAATGATATTATATTATTATTCTATAACTTTAAAGACTTAAACTAAACGAAACACTAAATTTTCATGAAATTTTTTGGAACTTGAAATATTACTTATCCTTAATTCTAATTTAAGGGCTTTTTCCAAAAAAAATTGAAATCCCCGAATTAACAGATGTATTAAAGTCGGTGTAGATCTTCATGGATGCTAATGAAAAAAGAAAGAAGGATAGGGAGAAAAGGGGGAAGATATCCCTGAAAGACACCTTACCCAATGTTGATTATTCAACGGAATCTTTAATTGAAATGTTAAAGGCAGATAATTCCCAGGAGAGAACTATTTCTGCAGTTATACTAAGGGATAGAATGGATAAAACCGCAATAAATCCCCTATGCATAGCACTGGAAAATGAAAAATCTCTTTATTCCCGGATTGCAATATCTGAAGCTTTATCTAATATGGGAGAACCCGCTGTGCCTTCCTTGATAAAACTTTTGGGAAAAATTGGTAATAATCAAGAAACAGAGCTCCCCACTAAATATTTTAAAAAAAAGAGCTTTCCACTAGTAAGAGACATGGCAGCCAGGACTCTGGTGAACCTTGGCAAACCGGCAACTCCATATCTAATAACTGTTCTGGACTATGGTAATGAATTCAAAGCTCAACAAGCCATTGATGCTTTAGGGGGAATTGCAGCCAAAACTGATGATAAAAGAGCATTACCCGTCCTGATAAAGGCTATTGATACGCATCATGATGAGAAAATCACATTTTGGAAAATAGTCAGGTCTTTAAGTGGTTTTAAAAATGATAATGGAGTAATAAAACCCCTAATCTTGGTTTTAAGAGGGGATCATGATCCTCCGATTATATGGGAAGCCCTGAGAAGTTTGGGTCAGATTAAAATTACAACCCCTGAGATTGTAAGCATTGCTGAATCATTTACCCATGACGAACACTCTGAAATAAATATAGCTGCTGAAAATACATTAAATATCTTAAAACGTTGCGAATAGATGGAGGCACTGTTCAAAGAATTTTATTAACATTTATTACAGGATAAATCTCCACATCACACCTTCTGTTCATGAATTATATTTTGGGGAATATAATTAAATACATTCTTGGTCTTGGCAGCAATAGGAATCGTTTTACCTTTTTTGACCGATGTAATAAAAACCATTGGATCTATTACCATTCATGGTGTTAAAAATAGTTTTTTCGAAATAAAGTTTTTTATAATCTTTGGTTAATCTTAAAATATGTTCAGTGGTGTGATGTCTTAAAACGACACCTTCTGGAAGTTTAAAAACTCCATAAACTCCATATCTATCTTCATATTTTTGGTAACGATTTAGATTTCTCTCATCATTATTTAGGAGAAAATCACTAATATACAAGATCCCATGGTCATTTAAAACCCTTGAAATTTCCAGAATCAATTCTTGCTGATGTTCGGTTTGGATATTACTGGTTAAAACTCCAATAAGGAGCACTGCATCAAATGTGTTATCTGGGAATGGTAGATCATCTCCGTTATTCTTGACCAGGTTAAGATAGGGGTGCAATTTTAAACCTCTCTTAATCATGCCCTGGGAGAAATCCACACCAGTCAAATTATTAAAACCATTTTCATGAAGTTCTTTTAGGGTTCTCCCGTAACCGCAACCCACATCCAGTATATCCATTTCCAGGGCTGCATATTTTTTAAACTTTTCCATGGGGAAAGGGGTGGGGAACTCTTTTTCCTCTGCCATTTCATCCCAGTATTTTTCCTGATGAGAAATTTTCTTATCACTCATATCATCCAGCCACCTTCAATTAGTTACCAGAGTTAGATTCAAAAAATATATCATATTCTAAACATGGTAGCAATCACCCTGTTCTAAAATTAACTATCTATTTTTTAATCTAAATCAACTCATTTTAAATCTTAATTACTCCTTTAAGTTCTAAGTTAATTAATTACAGATAAATTCATATTTGATTCTTGATATTTTTTTTAATCTATTTATGGGGCTAAATTAATATAAATTAAAAAATAAGAATGAACTATTTAAAAGGGATATTGGGGTTAAAATCTTTTTTTATATTCCAGCTCTTTGAATTTAACGATGAACCGGGTCCCATTATTAGTGTGCATTTCGATTTCACCATCTAATTGATTAACCAGATTATTTATCAGCTGAAATCCAAGAGTATCTGCTTTTTCAAAATCAACGTTTTCAGGAATTCCAATGCCATCATCACTTATCTTCAAAATGAATGAATCACCATCCCTCTTTAGATCCACAATGATCTCTCCTTCCTGGTGATGGGGGAAGGCATGGTTAACTGAATTGGCCACAATTTCATTAATAAGAAGGCCCAGGGGGATGGCGGTTTCCAGTTCCATGTTAATATCTTCCAAATTAACTGTAAGTTGCACACGTCCAGGATCACCAATATGGGAGGTTAGAAGCTCTTTGGTAAGATTCCGGATATATTCTGATAGATTAATGTGGGTGAAGTCCTGTGAACTGTAAAGTTCTTCATGGATGAGGGACATGGTTTTAACCCGGTTCTGGCTGCTTTCAAAAATCTCCATATCCCTTTTATCCTTAATATGTTGACTTTGCAGGCTCAGGAGGCTGGAAATGATCTGCATGTTGTTTTTCACCCTGTGGTGAAGTTCCCGTAATAGGAGCTCCTTCTCTTCCAGGGATGTTTTTAAATTTTCTTCAGCAGCCTTAAGGGAATGAATATTGGTCATACTAAATACCACACCATTATACTGATTTTCATCATCGAATAATGGATTTCCCAACGATTCAACCCATATGTAATTACCATCAGCCCTTCTGAATCTATGCTTCACTTCCCCTGGTAAATGGGAGATAGTAGCCTCCATGAACGCTGAGCTAACTTTAATCTGATCATCGGGATGGGTTAAATTAATAAATTGGTGTACGTTTTTACCCAGTATTTCACTGGGATCGTAGCCCAGAATAGTTTTAATGGAGGGACTGATATACTGAAATGTTCCATCTGAATCGATCTGCCCCACCACATTCAGCATGTTATTGGTGACAAGACTCAGGAGCTTTTCTCGTTTTTTAAGCTCTTTTTCAGCAATTTTATTCTGTAAAACAACAGAAGCGACGTTGAGGATGGGTTCTACAGTGTTGATGTTCAGTGGGTTACCTTTTTTTTTGGTTATTATGTTAACACTACCGAACATCTCACCCTTAAGGGAAAAACCCATTACATAGGTTTCATCTATACCAAATGCTTTTTCAAGCATATTATATGTTTTCTGTGGTAATTTACCTGCGGTGATGTAATATAAGCCATCATCCACCTTCTGCAACTTACCATTGGATAAGAAATTTTTAGCTTCCTGATCTAAAGTGTCTCTGGGAAAATGGAGATCTTTAATTTTCACCCCTGTTAACTTCTCAGCAAGGTCAACCATTCGATTCGTGGTTCCTATCACTTTATATACTTTTAGACTATCAGAATTTTCATCATAGGTAGAAATAATGATATAGGCATCTTTAACCACTTCCTGGAGTTTTTCCAGTATGTAATCGTAGATTTCTGATTCAGTGGGGAGACTCAATAGTTCCATCACCAGGGGTGATAAAAATTTTAAAGCATCCTGAAAAGGTTTATTTTCAGGTTTCAACAAATTAAAATCAGCCATATTCTCTTCTAATTCAGAATATAAATTCCTATATTTCTTTATTTCATCAATCAGTTGTTCTTTAGATCTTTCTTCATCATTCATGGATGATCATTGTGGGGGGAGATTTGTCAATAAAAATCTATAATAATTATATAATCTCTTAATATTATAATTATCGCCATCTCCCGGGAGATTCATTTAAAAATAGAATATAATATGGATTTATTAATTCCAAATCTCAGTGAAATGTGATAAATCCATTCAAAGGTAAAAATCTTATCTAAAACCCACGATTAATTAAAAATTATTTTAATCAACAGCGTTTTCTCCTCTTTCTGTTGTTCTGATTCGTATAACATCTTCTACTGGTGTGATGAATAATTTTTCGCTGACATCATCTGTTTTCACTACTTCCAGGGCCTGAATAGCATACTCAATTTCGTCCTGTTTAATGATCATCATCATCTCTACTTTTGGGGGTAATTCCATTTCATAAGTACTGCAACGGTAGGTTTCCATTTTCTGGTCACCTTTGTCATGATATTTAATATCGATAGTTGTTAGATTGGAAAAACCGAACTTTGCCATGGAATTTTTCACATTATCCAGTTCAATTGGGTGGAAAAAGAATCTTAATCTGTAGAAATCTGTTTCTAACGGTGTAGGGTTATCGTATTCAAGGGTTGTGTTGTTTTTGTGGGGTTCATTTTCGTAAATTTTGTTAACAAAGTTTACATTGTCTTCATCAGCTTGGAGGTCATTGTTGGTTTCTCTGGTTTGGTAATTCTCTAGTTTTTCATTTTCTTTTTTATAAGTGTCAATTAGTTTCAATAACATTTTCAGGCCGTCTCTTATACCTATTCCTTCCCGTGCAATGGTAGGGATAATTAAAACACCTTCAACATGAGTATCCATTTCAAATTCACTGAAATTATCTCTATTGGCGAATAAAACATGGGATATGTTCTCACCAGCAATTAAATCAATTATTTCCAGGTCAGCTTCAAAAATACCAATACTGCTTTCTACAAAAACAATAACCCCATCCACTTCTGATAATACCTGTTTTAGGGACACGAAATCAGGATAGCCTGGTGAATTGAATAAATAATTTTTCCCACCATCAATGCGAATTCTTCGATAATTAAAAATAGATAACTCAACTTCTTTGGGGGAGGAGTTATCACTAAAATAACTTATTATGGTTTCAGAGTTTTTGATGGAATTATAATTACATAAAATTACTATATTTTTAGCATTTCTTTGAGGTTCATTTTCCAATTAGGTCACCTTATCATGATTAATGTGTTAAAAATTTAAGAGGGCATTCAATTTTATGGGGCAAATATTATGGGGCTATTTTTAAGGATTAAACTTAGTTAAGGGCCTGTTAGACTTTAAATAAGCATGGGGGAACTAAAATCAAAAAATGGATGGAAAATATTAGCAGCCCTAATTGCTTTTTTTAAATGATTATTCCGGTTCCATTAACTCCTTAATAAGGTTATGATTTCAGGATTGTTTTTTTACTAGGATCTGACTTTCTACCACTCATTTTCATTGGTTCCAGGAAATCAACCCCCTAATGGAATACGGAAGCATACTTCCGATCAAACTGTTTGGATTTTTTTCCTTATAAACTTATCCTAACATTCATTCAAAAATCCAGAAAAATCACAATATGCTCGATAAAATATTATTTTCATTAAAATTAAGACATATTGAATATGAGGGTGTTACATTATTAGTTTTAGGGGTTAATTAAAAATAAAAATATTAGAAAAGAAAAAATTAGGGATTAAAGTCATGGAATATGATAAATTGGAGGGGATATGTTGTTAAGCAAGTTCAATGGTGCTAGGTGGCTTATCACTCACTGAAAGAGACACGTGGGTGACTTCTGGAATTTCAGCGGTTATTCTCCGGGATATTGTTTTCACCATTTCCCATGGAAGTTCTGGAACATCAGCAGTCATAGCATCCAGGGATTCAACCATCCTAAGGATTACCAGATATCCATAGTCCCTTATATCTCCCTTAACTCCTGTAACTTTGGTGTTGGTGAGGACTGCGAAGTACTGCCACAGTGTCTTATCCAAACCCTCCTTCTGCACTTCATCTTCCACAATGGCGTTGGCTTTGCGGGATATCTGAATTTTCTGAGGGGTTATCTTCCCAGCTATGCGTACGGCCAGGCCCGGGCCAGGGTAGGGTTGCCGGTTCACCATCTCCACAGGTAAACCCATTTCAGCCCCTATAATTCTTACTTCGTCCTTGTAAAGCTCCCTTATAGGTTCAACAACTTCCAAGACCATTCCGTGGGGCAGGGCAACGTTGTGATGAGATTTAATATCACCGTGGCTTTCGATCCAGTCCGGGGCAATGGTACCCTGCACCAAATATTCAGCACCTACCTTCTCAGCTTCCCTTTCAAAAACCCGGATGAAAACTTCCCCAATGATCTTTCTTTTCTCCTCGGGGTCTTCCACTCCTTCCAGTCTGCCCAGGAACTCTTCACTTGCATTGACGTATTTCAAGTTAAGCCTATCATGGAAAGTTTTTTGAACATAATCAGCTTCCCCCTCACGGAGGAGACCATGGTCAACGAATACTGCGGTTAAATTTTCTCCAATAGCGTTTGAAACCAGAACTGATGCTACTGAACTGTCAACACCACCGGATAAAGCAATTATTGCTTTTTTATCCCCGATAGTTTTTTTGATTTCATCTATGGATTCTTTAATAAAAGAAGACGGATCTAACATGTTTACCACTTATTCTCTGAATAATCTATACATTTTTTTTTAATCAATTTTTTGAAATTAAGCAACATACCCACTTTATTTCCTTACTTTAATTAATATTCCATTTAATTAGTACTTTTTTATAGGCATTGGATAATGAAATGAATTAAGCATTGTTTAAGAGATGATTTGGGAACTAAAACGAGGGTGATGGGTTAATCCCAGTTTTATGATTAGGAATTGCACATCACTTATGTTTAACGGGTTTTGGAATAATTCTGGCAAACCTCATAAAAATTCTCAAAAAGCCTTGGCCCTTCAGGGGTATGATATACTTCAGGGTGGAATTGTATCCCGTACAATGGTTTTTCCTGATGTTTCATGGCTTCAATATCACAGATGGGTGATGATGCCAGAATTTTAAATTCAGGAGGGAGTTTGGTAACTTCATCTTTATGGGAAGCCCATACATCCAGTTGAGGTCCCAGTCCCTTGAAGATGTCGTTTTCATCCTGAATGTTAATCTGAATCTGAGCGTAACTTTCCGAGCCAGCAGAACCAATCTCGCCTCCATAAGCCTGGGCTATAATTTGATGCCCAAGGCAGATGCCTAAAATGGGGTAATCCAGCTTTTTGACGTATTCTATGCTATTTGCAGATCTTTCCACCGAGGGTCCGCCTCCCAGAATCAAGCCCAGAGGTTTTTTATCCTCAATTTCCTCCAGACTGATGGTATTGGGCACCAGCTCGGATGGTATTTTCAAGTAGTGCAGGGTCCGGTGAATACGATGATTGTACTGTCCGTGATTATTAACCACTAATATCATTTTATTTATCCTCTTATTAATTATTTAATTAATTTAATTCCTATTTTGGCCTTATAATCTGATTTAGGGCACATTCATTGAAACTTCATATAATATTATATGCTCCTAATTCTATTATATTTAAATTACAAATAGGTGGTATACCAGCTTTTTTTAATTAATTAACCATTTTCCAGCCGGGCAATTCTTATATGGAAATATTTTTATGTTAAAATGGCAATATAGAAAAATATGGAACTTCGAGATATCTTACTCATACTGGTGGCCCTGGTGCTGGCAGTGGTTTTCTTCTACTTATTCATATGGTTACTTCCAGTTATAATTATACTGGTGATAGCCTATGTCATATATATATTTTTGAAGGGATCCTGAGATTATAATGAGCATTTCGCTTTAAATGTCCTTGAATTTCAGAATCTAGTGTTTACTTTTATTAATTTTCTAATAAACCCATTTATATTTCAAATGGGTATACCGGTGATACAATGAGAGAAACAGAAAAATTCAGAGGATTAAATGGAAACCTGATGGCTTTCAAGAAAGAAGTAGAAGACGCAGACAAAGTAACCTTTGTAGGAATTCCAGGTGTTTGCAGCCCCTTTGCAGAACTTTTTGCCTATGTAATCAGAGATAAAGAATCTGTTTTCGTGTCCAAAACTGATCTGGATACAACTCGCAAAATTGAACGCACCCCCTTGGGTATGCAGTTCACAGAAGAAGCAAATCCAAGTAGCAGTGTGGTGGCTCTTTTAGGTGGGCTTTCAATGCCACAGTACGAGGTAAATCTTGCCGATGTACAGGACATGGTTAAGGAAATCCTCAAACCAGGTGGAAAACTCATAGGGCTATGTTATATGAATATGTTTGAGAAAGCAGGTTGGGATGAGAAAATAGACTTTGACTGTATAATTAACGGTGTTCTTAACGGGGAGATATATAAAAGGGATTAATGGGCATTGTAGATAAATAAATTAAGACAAGATACAATACAATTCAATTAACATCTTTTTATTCAACATATTCTTAAATTGGATTAAATTTTTATTGAATGAAGGGATGACTAAAAAAGGATTTGATTAACATGTTAGGTCTTTATTCACTGGATATGGAGAAAGGTCTCCTTTATGAGACTATAGTCACCACCAAAAACCCGGATGGAACTCCCAACGCAGCACCAATTGGAGTCATCTGTAAAGCGGATGATGAGATCGTTTTCTATCTCCATAAGGGATCCAAAACCTTTGACAATGTGCAACATGAAAAGAACTTCCACGTGAACATACTAAATGATCCCATGGTTTTTGTAGAATCCACCATAGGAAATCTGGAAATTGCCGAATTCCAGGCTGATGATGGAGGATTCTTTATTAAAAGTGCTGAGGCCTTTTTCAGGGCTGAAGTCACCCATGAAAAACTGGTTCAACATAAGGATCATCTGGGAACCTCCATCACCAACGTGATTAGGGCCAGGGTTAGGGATGTTGTAAAAAACCAGGAACATGTCCAACCATTAAACCGGGCCATTTACGGGATAATCGAAGCCCTAGTGTATCTCAGCAGAATAGATATTGTATCTGAAGATGAAAAAAAGGCATACCTGGATCAGATAAGTGAAATCTCCCGGGTTGTGAACAAGGTTGGTTCTGAAGATCATAAACAAGCCATGAAGAAGATTTTAGAATCCCTTGAATAATAGTATATTTTAAATCCATTTATTATTTGGATGGAATTATCTTTGGATGGATATATGGGAATAAATTACAAGTACGCCCAATATTTATCTGATGTCTTTATTGAATTAAAAATAAAATTCCTTTCGTCTTGCTTCCAGTAAATATGGTTCTTTACCCAGAAGCTCCGATGCTACTAATATTTCACCCATTGATTCTTCCTTCACAGTCTTTATAAAATCAAAACAGCGAAGATCCCTTAAAAGATGATGATCAACTACTACCTTTGGAATTTCCTGGCATATTTCAATCAGATTTTTCTGTGCAAATTCCACATCCTCTTTTTCCAGGGCAAAACCCTCCAGATAAATTGGTGGACCGCTTAAAATTAGAGTATCCGGGTTTTCATTGAGTATAATTTCCTTTGCTATTTCTGACATAGGCCCCTGCACATCAGAGGCGTGCATTAACTTCTGGTTTTCCCATTCAATGGTGGTAGTTATAACAAAGCCCAAACGGCTTCCTTCAACACCGTGGGGGATGGCTTCTGAAAATCTAAGGTGAGTATCCCCTACTTGGAATGAATTACCATCGGCATAATGGATGTCCCGAGCTCCTAAATGTTTCAAATTCTTCAAAAAGTCCCTGGCCCGTTTTTGTTGACTTTTATTTATATGGGATGTGGGGTGTTTTATGAATAATTTTTTCCCCTGGTACATCTCCTCAGCATACTGGGGTGATGAGTCCAGGTATCTTCCTAAACTAAAGGGAGTGAAATGATCATGATGGTAGTGGCTGGTAGTCAAAATATTTGCCTTTGCAGCGTATTCCTGCACCCTGGCTCTGGTTTCATGGAGTGCGTCGAATTCATCCTTCCAGGGAGGGAATCCAAACCTTTTGGGGGCTATGGATGTCCCGGGGTCAATGAGTGTCCTCTGGTCAGTTTCCACGAAGGTGGCCATGGACCTCACACCCATACTTTCAAAGGCCAGTGGTACAATATTCATTCAAAATACCCCTTTTTGCACTGTTCTGTTGATTTTCATTATTAATTTGAAATCTACATTTTTCATTATTAATTTAACTTCGGCTGATTCATTTAATAACATCCACAAACTGGAAACTTCCCACATCGAATAATCCCTGATCACTGATTTTAAGTTGTGGAATCACCAGTAGTGCCATGAAGGACATGGTCCTGAATGGTGAAACCAGTTTACAGCCCATATCCTTAACCACTTCATGTAACAGGTTCATCTGGAGAGATACCTCATCTGCACTCATGGTGCTCATGAGACCGGCTACTGGCAGTTTAAGAGAATGAATATCATCATCACAAACTGCAACCAGCCCGCCTCTGTTATTTTTAAGGGTGTTAACTGCCAAAGCCATATCTTCACTACTGGTACCAACCACGATGATATTATGGGAGTCATGGGCCACACTGGATGCAATAGCACCTTTATCAAGACTGAAACCATTCACAAATCCATTGGCCACGTGATTATTTCCGTATCTTTCCACCACTCCAATTTTCAGAACATCCTGTTCAGGGTCTGCTTTTAAGGCACCATCCACAATCTCTAAATTAGCTTCAGATTCCTCGGTGAGAAGCTGGCCCTCCATCACTTTAATAACTCTCACTGTGGCATTCCCAGTTCTCATGGGATTTATTTCAAAATCAGATGGTTTTAATGTCTTTAAATGGAATGTATTTTCTATGGGGAGTGGTTTGACATTGAAAAGAGCCTTACCTTCACGAGCAACCAGTTCACCATTGATAAAAACCTTTTTAACATTGAAATTTTCCAGATCATTCACCAATATCAGATCTGCTCTTTTACCAGGACTTAACAAACCAGTATCCAGATTATAATGGGTTGAAGGGTTCACAGTGACCATACGGATGGCTTCTACAGGATCAATTCCCAGTTGCACTGCCTTTTTAAGGGTATGGTTGAGATGTCCCTTTAGTAGGTCTTCTGGGTGGCGGTCATCAGATACCAGGAAATCACCACCCACTTTCCACAGTTCTTCCAGGTTCTTGGCTGATGATCCTTCCCGGATCATTATCTTCATCCCTAACCGTTTCTTCTCCATGGCCTCCTCCATCACGCTGCACTCGTGATCAGTGGATATGCCAGTACCTATGTACTTACATAGATCATCACCGGAAAGGAGGGGTGCATGGCCATCAACAGGTTTTGAATATTGGTGGGCGATTTTGATCTTCTCCAGAACAGTTGGGTCTTCCCCCACCACTCCTGGGAAGTTCATCATCTCCCCCAGTGCCACCACATCATCCAACTGGAGGAGTTCATCAATTTCTCTAGGTCCTAAAACTGCTCCAGAGGTTTCAAAGGGTGTTGCAGGTACACAGGAGGGTGCGGTGAAAAAGAAACGGAGGGGAACGGTACTGGCATCATTCATCATGTATTTGATCCCGGATATTCCCAGGACATTGGCAATTTCATGGGGATCCGCCACTACGGCGGTGGTTCCATGGGGCACCACGGCCTCTGCAAAACGGGAGGGAGTGAGCATGGAACTTTCAATATGGATGTGGGCATCAATAAAACCTGGGAGGATGTAGTTTTTAAACTCCTCATCCACTTCCCGTATGCATTTAATCAGACCACCCTGAATTTCCACCTCTGCCGGGTAGATCTCTTCTGTGAAAAGGTTTAATAGGTTTCCTTTAAGCATGTACATCCCCTCGTGGGTTTAACCTCGTGTTGAGCTATTTTTTCAGGTAATACCTAGTATCAATCTTTGGTTAATATCATTTTACATATATATTGTAATTTTTAAAAAAAAGAATTAAATGTGTATTTTTTTATCATCATCCATATGATTAATTTCATGATAAAGCATGGGCAAGAAGGCCCCAACATCGGTAACAATACCCAGTACTTGGGCACTGCCACGATCACCAAGTTTGGTCACGGTTGCTGGGTTGATATCCACACAGATGCTCTTAACCTGGGAGGGGAGCATGTTTCCAACGGCTATGGAGTGGAGCATGGTGGCGATCATGATCACCATATCCACACCAGGAACATACTTCCTCATTTCATCCTGGGCCTCAATAACATCGGTTATAACATCGGGGAGGGGTCCATCATCCCGTATGGAGCCGGCCAGTACAAATGGTACATCATTCTTCACACATTCATACATAACTCCCTTTTTAAGCACACCCTGCTCCACGGCATCTCGTATGGAGCCCGCCTGGTTGATCTGGTTGATGGCGTAGATGTGGTGGCGGTGTCCCCGTGCCACAGCTTCACCAGTCTTCACACAGATTCCAAGGGATGTTCCGTAGAGTGCGCTTTCAATATCGTGGGTGGCTAGGGCGTTACCAGCAAATATAACATCAATTAATCCTTCTTTAATCATTTTAGCCAGCACTGGACCGGAACCAGTGTGGATAATGGCTGGCCCTCCAACCACTGCGATCTTACCTCCACGACTTTTAACTTCCCGTACTTCCTTGGCAATGCTTTTAATGAGTGTTCTGAGGGGTTTTTCAGAGGATGCTCCACTCCCCATGAATTCAAACATTCCCTTTTTACCCCTGGGTCTTTGGGGGGCCATAACCTTAATTCCTTCACGGCCCACCACCACCAGGTCACCTTTTTCTATCCTTCCAATGGGTTTAATTATGGCTTGGGGTGTTTCAGGGTCAACCACAATCATACAATCCATTTCAATGTTTTCTACAGGTATCCATTCGTTCTGGAAGCGGATGAAGGTTGGATGGTTGGTGGTTGAATAAAAATCTGCAGGCAGGGTTTTATCCTTGCTGGCTGCCTCTAGATTAACTTCACGAATCTCCACTACCATGGCCCCAATTTCAGCCAGTTCATCTAAAATTTCACCCAAAAGAGATTCACTATCTGCTGAAACTTTAATCCTGGCCAGGCTGGTGTCTTTTTTACGTTTACCCACTTCAAATTCCAGTATCTGGAAGTCACCCCCATGTCCATAATAAGGTCCAGGGCCCGGGGAAGGGTAAGTGAGTCAATAATGTGTCCAGTAAGCTTAACTTCACGGTTGTACATTTACATCCTCCTATTTTACAAAACCAAGGATCATTTATTCTTCATATCTTGGGAATAATCTCTGGTTCAAATTTATCAGTTGAATCTCAATTTTTACCTATGAACTAAAAATGTAATCATCTTTAAATTCTATTATCTCTAAATATTTGGCTGGATATCTATAAATATTTATACGATATTTGAAAAAAGACCATATCCTAAAAAATAAATCAATTAAACACGTAAAATTTTGTTTTATATTTTATTGCAAGAATAAGAAATCTAAAATTGTTTTAGCAGCATTAATTGAGGTGGTATCTCCAATAGAGTTTGATGAAACCTCAACCACGTCAAATCCAATGACTTTTTTCCCTTCCAGTGCAAAGATAAGTTTTTCCAGATCACGGGGATTCAATCCCCCTGGTGTGGGAGTACCAACAGTAGGGGCATAGGCCGGGTCAAGTACATCTATGTCCACGGTAACGTAGATGGGACCTTTTATCTGGTTGATGGTTTTTTCCATTCCTGAAATATTATCCTGGGCTGTGTGATAATCTATTCCATTATCCCGGGCAAAATCTCTTTCTTCCTCGGAAGCAGAACGTATCCCCATTTGAATTATATTTCGGGGTTCAAGGTCATGTATCCGTCGCATAACCGTGGCATGGGAATATTTCTCCCCCATATAATCGTCCCTGAGATCCATATGGGCATCCAAATGGAGAATAGTAATATCCTGCATATTATGGGTCACGGTAGTGTCATATGACTTCAAAACACCATAAGTGATGCTATGTTCTCCTCCAATGGTTATGGGGGTGATATTATCTTCTAAAATGGATGATACTACTGATTCCAGATTTGTACAAGTTTTCTGGAAGTTTCCGGGAACAGATTCCAGGTTTCCAATATCCTGAACAGTGACGTTCAAAGTCTTATCCAAAAATAGGTTATGTCTTTCAAAGTTGTAGGAGGCTTCCCTCACAAAGAGAGGCCCGTAACGTGCTCCTGGTTGGTAAGTGGTGGTGCTGTCAAATGGCACACCCAAAATACCAAAAAGGGGTTTATCATTTGAAGGGGAGTAATCAGGCTCTGCCTGTGAAAAAGCAAATTTAAGAGGATTTTCAGTATGTAAATACATTATCTGAATCCTCATTAATATCTTTAAAAATCAATATAAATTTCTCATGAGGTTTATTTAATCCTCATGAGTTTTTTGTTACCCATGGCTACAATGTAACCTACTTCTGCCCCTTCAATCAGTTTGTCACTGAGATCGTCTGGTATTGGGACTTCGAAGGTCTCGTAGGTCTCCAGGTCCATGAGCTGGATATCGCTACCCATCAAGGCCAGTACCTGGGCAGTTCGTTTATCAATTATAGGGACTTCTATTTTAGCATCTACTGGTTTTACCAGACCTCTTTTTTGATTGTCAAATACGCCAATAGCATCCACCCGTGCCTTTGCTGCTCCGTGTTTTCCAGGGGATGAAGTCTGAATACTCACTACTTTAGATGCTTCACCATCCAGTACCACATATTTACCTACTTTAAGAGTTTTAACTTCCACTACCTTAGTTGACATGCTATTTACCTCCGTATTATCATGTATAAATTTCTGATCCATTAGGGGATCCATAAATTTTTAGAACCTAGAAATAGAATCTATTACATTAGTATAACTCTGCTATTATTATAACTCTACTTGCAGGGTATAAATATATTTATAGATACCTCTCTCTGATATAGAAATGCCTATATTTTTTTCCCTATTTAAATTTTTAAGTGAATTTTAAAGTGATATGATGAAAGTTTCAATAACATCTGGAAAATCAGAAGGACCCAGCAGACTAAACGCCTTTGACAACGCCCTATTACAGGCAGGCATAGGTGATGTGAACCTCATACCAGTATCCAGCATCCTTCCTAGAGATACGGAGATAGTAGAACTCCCTTACATTAAAGAGGGGGAAATGGTGAATTGTGTCCTATCTTGTGCACATTCAAACCAGTCCGGAGATTTAATAACTGCTGTGGTGGCAGTGGCTACCTCTGATAAATTTGGATGTGTGGTGGAACACTCTGGAGTGAATCAGGACCCTGACTTGATCAAAGAGGAAGCAGAGAACATGGTACGGTATATGATGCAGGTAAGGGATCTTACCATCAGGGAAATTATCATAGCACATGAAAGTCATAAAGTTAAAAAGGAAGGGGTGGCACTGGCTGCAGTGGTATATCTGGGATAATCTTTGACTACTTACAAATCAAATTAATAGTTTAACGTGTTTTATTTAGTTAGGGCCCTTAATTCAAGGGCTGAAGGAGGAGGGTATCATGGATGGAGAAGATCAGAAATTTTGGGGTGAAGTGTGTCAGGATTTAATTGAAGAATCTCAAAGGGCAATTTCTCCCTTAATTGGGTCTCAGAAGGGTGGGGAAATAGTTAAAATGGGTGCTGATGGAACTCCTACTACTCTTATTGATTTGGTGGCAGAAAACAAGGTTTTGGAAGTTCTGGAAGGAGTTGGCAGACCTCTGACTCTCATCAGTGAAGAAATTGGTGAAGTTAACATTGGTGAAGGTCCTCCTGAAGCAGTACTGGTCTTAGATCCATTGGATGGTACCAGCAATGCCGTAAAGAATATACCGGCCTACGGTATTTCCGTAGCAGTGGCACCCATCCCTCCCGGCCATAAGGGACCTCTAACTATTAAAGATATCCAGATGGGTGTGGTTAAAAATTACGCCACTGGTGATATTTACAGTGCAGTGAGGGGCAAAGGAGCTTTTAATAACGGTAAAAGTCTCAAACCCTCTCCTAAACAGGATTTATCACACATATCTTTAGGGGCTTACGTTTACAGGATGGACATGGGGAAAATAGAGGTTCTATGTAAAAGTGTAAGGCGAATGAGAATTATGGGGGCAGTAGCCATTGAAATCTCTTACGTTGCTGATGGAACCTACGATGCATTTGTTGATGTAAGGAATAACTTGAGAGTGGTGGATGTTGCCGCAGCCAAGCTTATCCTGGAAGAAAGTGGGGGGATCGTTACTGATTCTGATGGAAAATCCCTTAATGGGACGTTGAACGTTATGGAGAAAACTTCCCTTGTAGCTACTTGTAATACAGTTATTCATGAAGAAATAATGAAAATACTGGAGGGGATTTAATGATCATGGGTTTGGTTGCTCGTAGTGATGTGAAGGGGGCAGTGGAGCTTGCTTTGAAAATTGCTGACTTTTTAACAGAAAAAAAGGTAGATATTTTATTGGACATGCCCCTAGCAATGGAACTGGAAAAATACCAGGATCAAAGGTGTGAACTGGAAGAAATGGATGTGGATATGGTAATTGCTATAGGGGGGGATGGAACCATACTCCGCACCCAGAGCTTCATCAGCCACAAAAAAATCCCCTTAATTGGAATTAATATGGGAACAGTGGGATTTTTAACAGAAATAGATCCTGAAAATGCTTTTACTGCCATCGAGGAAATCCTTGCCGGAAATTATTTTGTGGAAAGGCGAAACCAGCTTCTGGTGTGGCACAACCATGAGTTACCTCCCGCCCTAAACGAGGTGGTGCTCATGACCCGCAAACCCGCCAAAATGCTCCACATCCAGATCAGTGTGGATGATGAGATAATGGAGGAGCTTCGTGCTGATGGATTGATAATTGCCACACCAAGTGGATCCACAGCGTATTCTATGTCGGCAGGCGGCCCAATTATTGATCCAAAGGTCAAAGCATTTATAATAGTCCCCATATGCCCATTTAAGTTAGGGGCTCGACCCACAGTTGTTTCCGATGAAAGTATCATCAAGGTCAAACTCCTCCGCGAAGGTAAAAAGGCCGTAGCAGTTATTGATGGGCAGTTCGAGGAGGAAATAAACTACATGGACGAGATCATCTTCCGCAAATCAGATAACTGTGCATACTTCGTCCGCCTCACCAAAGATTTCTACCGAAAAGTTCGAGAAAAGTTGACCCAGGGTGGAATCAGTTAATGAACGTTCTCATAGTGGACATGACCCATGGGGGGACCATACTGGCCCATGAATTTTCAAAAAAACAGAACTGTAATGTCTTTGCATGGGATATTTACCACACTCTAACTGAAGAAGATATATCCCAACTTGAAATCCAAGGAATTGAACTGGTTGATGAATCATTTTACCACCAACTGTTCAATGAAAAACTTCCTTCTGCTGATGATAAATCGGAAATACTGGTTGTAGCACCGGTGCACTGTAGATTACTTCACCCTCCTCACATGACCCATCACCAGGCAGTGGGATACCTCCTGAAAGATGACATAAAGGTACCGATTATCGAGATTACTGGAGTTAAGGGTAAAACCAGTACAGCAGCCATGCTTAAGGAGATATACTGTGATAAAAATCCTCTGATACTCAGCAGTCTGGGTGTGGAAGTGGTGAAGGATGCCAAAGGGATCACTCTGAAGAAGGACATCAGCATAACTCCGGCCAGTATTGTAACTGCATGGAGAATGGCACAGGAATTCTATAATGATAAAATTCCAGGGGTGGGCGTCTGTATATTTGAAAGTTCCCTGGGGGGCACCGGAATGGCAGATGTGGGAATCATCACTAACATTGCCGAGGATTATACCATTGCCCATGGAAGTAGTAGTGCCAGTAAAGCCAAACTCCAGATGTTTGAAAGCAAAATAGTGGTCTGTGATATTGATTCTTACCATGAAATTTATTATCCTCATTCTTCAGCATCCCAACCGTCTTCAGCATCCCAACAATCTTTTCATCAATCTTCCCCATTTTCTCGATCTCAATTAGCTCATGGTTCTTCACCATCTCTCCATTTACCTGTAAAAACAGCTAACACATTCTCCATTGAAGAGGGGGAAAATGATAATGCTAATGTTAAGGCACACCACATCCATTATGAACTCCATAAAACCTCATTTTTCGTGGAAGTAACTGATCTTAAAATGGCCGATGGGGAATTATTAAACACTTCATTTGAAGTTTCCACATTTGCACCAGCCCAGCATCACCTGGAAAACACACTTTCTGCAATAACCGCCAGTTTATCACTGGGAACTCCCATAGAATCCATAGTCAAAGGTCTGGAAAACTTCAGAGGGTTACCTGGTAGAACTTCCCTTCTTAAAATTAGGAAAATGACAATTATTGAAGAAATTAATCCTGGTATTAATGTTACCGCAGTGAAAAAAGCAGTTGACATGGTAAAAAATTATGAAAAACCGGCCCTGATCCTGGGGGGAAGTTACGGAGTAACCTGTGAAGAAATTGATGAAGAATCCCTCTCAAACTTCTTAGATCATCTAGATGATGTCTTCTTAATATTAACCGGGGACTTGGGCCTTAGTTTACGAGAAAAAATGGTAAAAAGTCCTGTTTATCATGATAAGATAGAAATGGCAATTAATCATGTAAAAGATGAGGGATTGGAAAATATATTGCTCATATACCGTTCCAATTTTAGAGAATTAAGCAGAAGATAACAGATGATAGGATAACTTTAAATCTTTCCACGATAAACAGAGTAGATGGTTAATTTTTCCCATGACAACATTTATTAAAGATCATAGGAAATCAATCAACTAAGGATTCTTATACTGTCTGCTCTTAGGCAGCAGCTTTTAAATGACAAACTTTCATGACTCAAATTCAGTAAATTCGCCACACTCGGAGATGATGCATTGCAGGTAGGTACAAGGGGAAGCAGTCTGGCCATGGTTCAAACTAAAAACATAATCAGTTCTTTAAGAAATATAACCGATGAAAAAATAGATATAAAAATAATAAAAAGTACCGGGGACAAAATAAAGGACTCTCAACTTTACAATATAGATGTGAAGGGAATATTCACCAAAGAACTTGATAAAGCAGTGCTTGAGGAAGAGGTTGATTTTGCGGTGCACAGTTTGAAAGACCTTCCCAGTGAATTAAATGATGATCTGGAGATTATGGCAGTCCCCCCACGAGAATCACCACATGATGCACTGGTATCATCCTACAAATGGGAAGAACTTCCAGAAGGAGCAACACTAGGGACCAGTAGTATCCGAAGAGAAGCTTTCTGCAAGTATCATCAGAAAGATGTGGATATACAGCCAATCCGGGGTAACGTAGAAACTCGCATAAGAAAAGTGGAGGCTGGTGAATATCAGGCCACACTTATAGCTGAAGCGGGTCTAAAAAGATTGGGACTTACTGATCACATTCAGCAAAGATTTTCATTGGATTATATAACCCCTGCTGCCGGTCAGGGGGCACTGGCAGTTGTCGCTCGAAAGGACACTGATAAAAAAAAGGTATTAAATGCATTGAACCACAAGAAATCTTATCTAGAAATCACAGCCGAAAAGAAAGTATTAGAAGTACTCGGTGTAGGTTGCCAATGGCCTCTGGGAGTTTGTGCCCAGGCACAGGGAGATGAACTGGAGCTTCAGACAATTTTACTCACCAAAGAAGGCGAACTCGTCTCTAAACATCGTATGAGAGGCCCAATAAGTCAGGCGGAAAACATAGGTCTTGAAATTGCCAATCGCATGGGAGATGATTGCCAGTGAAAAAGTTAAACGTGGGAGTTGTTGGTGTAGGGGCCATGGGCCACAACCACGTAAGGGTGTACACCCGACTGAAAAACGCCAACCTTCTAGCAGTCTCTGACCTCATGAAAGGCACCCTTGCGGAGGTATCAAAGAAATACAATACTGTAGGGTTTGTTGATTATGATAATGTGCTTAAAATGCCAGAAATAGATGCAGTGAGTGTTTGTGTCCCCACCACCTACCACTACGAAGTAGTGATGAGTGCCATAGAACAGGGAAAACACGTTCTGGTGGAAAAACCAATAGCATTCACCCTTAAAGAGGCCAAGGACATGGTACGGGCCGCCAGAAAAGAGGGAGTTAAACTGGCAACAGGCCATGTGGAACGGTTCAACCCGGCAGTTCTAGAGGCTAAAAAGCTCTTAAGGGACAAACTTATAGGTGAAGTGGTTTCAGTATCTGCAAAAAGAGTGGGACCATTCCCCCCAAGGATAAAGGATGTGGGGGTAACCATAGATCTGGCCATCCATGAGGTGGATGTAATGGCCTACCTATTGGATAGCCCGGTTTCCAAGGTTTACGCCCATGTAGGCAGCCGACTGGAAAAATGTGAATATGAAGACCACGCCGAGATCATGATGGAATTCTACAACAACGCCATTGGTATGCTGGAAGTCAACTGGCTCACACCATACAAAAAACGGCAACTGGAAGTCACGGGAACCGATGGAATAATCTCCCTGGACTACATAGACCAGACTGTAGAGATTTTCGGTAAAAACGCCAGAAATGTCAGGGTACCCCACCACGAACCCCTCATGGAAGAATTGGATTCATTCTTAAATGCAATTATGCTGGATGAAAAACCAAAAATAACCGGGGAAGATGGAATACATGCTCTTAAAACAGTTCTAGCAGCAATGAAATCCGCCAAAGAGAAAATTCCAGTTAAAATTGATATTGATTAAATATTCACAAAAATATTGGTAATAAAAATATAGGTAATACATAAATTCAGATTTCACCATTTTATCATTCTATAAAAATGCAATATATATTTATGTTGGAGGGGTATAATGAACCAGAAACTCATTGAAAAGGCTCATGAACTTAGAAGCAGGGGTTTTACCACTGGAGAAATAGCTGACGAATTAAATGTCTCCAAAGACACTGCTCGGTGGCTTATACTCCAGGGAACCGATAAAACCAAAGAAAAATCTGAGGAAAAAGCACCAGTGGACTTTGCCATTAACTGGAAGAGTCTGGGAGGTAGTTCCACCCGGATGTCCTATGTTTCCGCAGCCATGGCTGACATGGCACTGCAGCATGGTGATGTGGAGGTAGTGGTGGGAATCACTGTGAGTGGGATCCCCTTCGCTACCATGATGGCCGAGTTTTTGGATGCCGACATGGCAGTGTTCCACCCTATTAAACACCGCAAAGAAGAAGATGCCCGGGGAGCAGTTAGCAGTAACTTCGCATCGGTAGAGGGAAAAAGAGTGGTAATAGTGGATGATGTCATCACCAGTGGTGGAACCATTGGAGAAGCCATAAAAGTCTTCCGCAGCCTGGGAGCAGAACCATTGGCAGCAGTGGTACTCATAGACAAGAAAGGACTCACAGAAGTGGAAAAAGTCCCTGTAGAATCACTGATACGTGTCAGCAGACTGGGATAATTCTTAGATAATTTAAATTATTATTTTCTTTTTTTTCCTTTTATTTAGATCGATAATTACAATTTTTTAATATTTTTCTAATATATTCCCCAATATTTCTAATATTTTAATATTTCTAATATCTTCCTATTGTCCGAAAATGATGGCTTGTACAAATAGAATGCCATTTTTTTGATTTATATTCCTAATTTAGGCATATTTGGTTGTAAGGTAGATATTAGTTAAAATAAGAAAAAACAGGAAATATTAAGATTACAGGAAAATTAAGGGGGATAGGATTAGAGTCCCTACACCCTGTACCTCAATATGGCTCCGATACCTCCGAATGCGCGGAGTAGTTGCATTCCTTCCTCAGTTTCAGTGGATATGATCTCCACTTCAGAGCCTACTTCTTCAGCCAGGGTAACAAAGTCACCAATAACATCTTCAGAAGAAGAAACCTTCATGGTTTCACCACAATTTTCACAGGATTTATCCTTAACTTCACCCTCATTTTTAATGGTCTTCTCTACTTGATTTCCGCAGGAATGACACTGGAAGGTGTATCGTTTAGATTTGATATCCTCTGAGAGTAATAGAACTTCAACTGCACCGTTAATCAGGTTCTGCCGTACTTCAGCTTCCCCATATGATGCCAGGCCATTTTCATCCACCAGTTCCGTCAGGAAACGTTGAACCAGTTTTTTCTCACGCATGATGTCTATTTCCGTGAGGACATCCATGGATTTATCAATAACCTCACGAATACCAAAGTCACCTGTGTAGGAGGTGTCCACGGTGGTTATGATTTTTTGTTTGATTTCATGGTGCAAATAATCTCCATTAATAAAATCCTCTTTTGTATGGCCCGGACCTCCAATAATAATTCCTTTTAGACCTTCTAATTCTAAAAATGCTTCGTTCATATGTTCCCCAATCCTTTTAAGGAACTCATGGGCTGCCAGTTCGATTAACCGGTCGAAACGTCTCTGAGATTGCCCACCGGCTTTGTGTTTTCCAGGAACACCGCTGGTAAGGGTTTTAACTATGTCCACTCTTTTTCCTTTCATAATGGCTATAGTAGCTTCTTTACGGTCGACAACTGCCAGTCCATAGATCTCCTTATCCTCCAGGATTTCCTGAAGTGGTTCCAAGAAGAACTGGGAGTCACAGTGGTAAGTGTAGGTCTGAACTGGTTCTGGTGGTTCGAAGACATAGGTCTCCATCTTCTCGGTGCCTGGACCTCCCTTGGGGATCATCCCCACAAAAAGAACTAGCCCCCTCTCAGGTGGTTTTGGGAAAAGTCGCATACGTTGCATTATAACTTCAATAGCGGACTGGACATTTTTCTTGGTCTGCTTACTTTTAATATTAGCACTCTGGCTGAGTTCTTCTCGCATGTGCTTTACCACATCGCTGATCTGCTTATTTGGAGGTATGTAAACAGACACCAACTCGGTACCTCTCCCTTTTTTATCAGAGAGTTCTTTCAGGGTGCGTTTAACCTCATAAAGTTCGGTTGATGATGGTTCTGACATTTAATATTGCTCCTAAACTGATAAAATTCATAAAAGTACGCTTATTTTAAGGATTCATTAAATATTTTCATTATTTTTTTTATCATATTGTTAATAATGACACGGAATCCTTGTAAACATTAGTTCCAATAATCATTTAATCTTTATCTTAACCTTATATTATATTTTTTCAGAGTTTGGAGAATACATTCATATTGAATAACCATAGATTTCAATGATTTGTGTTTATTTAATTTTTTGGTAATATTTATTCATGTTTATCTGGATATGAATGGATAGTAGGGTTATAGTTTATATATGGTAGAGTTCAATTACAAATTATACTATGGAAATTGTTTAATAAAGTTGAATTTTTTTTGATGATACTATTCTACAGAAACTGCATGGATTTATTGATGATCAAACGGTTCCAATCTTTCGGATTCAATGTATTATCCATTTTTTTGTTATCTGTCTGTCCCAGTACGGATTTAGATATATAAAAAGATTAATGTAGGTCGTTACCGGGGTTTGTCCTGTTTTTAGTGTATCAATGAACAATAATGTCAAATGCTCAAAATAAGCGGTTTTTAATGAATATCCGCTTGCTCACAAATATTTATGGATTGGTTAAGTCATGTCTTTGGTAAATAAAATTAAAAAAACTAATACAAAAAATGAAATTTTATCAGGTGCTACAGTTGCTTTGGCTCTGGTTCCAGAAGCCATAGCTTTTTCTATAATTGCCAATGTAAATCCCCTGGTTGGCCTTTACTCGGCATTCATCATTGGATTGATAACGGCTATAATTGGGGGTAGGCCAGGGATGATCTCTGGAGCCACCGGGGCGGTGGCAATAGTGGTGGTTGCTTTGGTGGCCAGGCACGGTGTTGAATATTTATTTGTAGCGGTAATCCTAATGGGCCTTATACAAATGGCCATTGGCTTTTTGAAATTGGGGAAATTCATTCGCCTGGTTCCCAAAGCAGTGATGTTTGGATTTTTAAATGGACTGGCAATTGTTATTTTCGTTTCACAGTTTCCACAGTTCCAAACTGCTGATGGAAGCTGGATAACTGGATCTGCCCTGTGGATAATGTTGGGATTCGTAGCCCTGACCATGGCCATCATCCAGTTCCTTCCCAGGATTACCAAAGTAGTTCCTGCTTCTTTAGCGGCTATTGTCGCGGTTTCGGCCATAACCATAGGTCTCCAGATACCAACCAGAACAGTGGGTGATCTGGCCTCAATTTCAGGGGGCTTACCTGCATTTCACATACCAATGGTGCCATTAACCATGGAAACTATTATCATTGTACTGCCTTATGCTATTGTAATGGCATTGGTAGGTTTGATTGAAAGTTTACTCACTTTAAATGTGATTGATGAGATGACAGAAACACAGGGAGACGGGAATAAAGAAAGTGTGGCCCAGGGAGTGGCTAATACTGTTTGCGGATTCTTCGGAGGTATGGGTGGCTGTGCCATGATCGGTCAAAGCATCATCAATGTTAGTTCCGGAGGAAGAACTCGAATTTCAGGTATTGTAGCGGCTTTAGGATTACTGGCAATCGTTTTGGTGGGTTCGTCCCTGGTGGAAATAATACCCATGGCTGCATTGGTGGGTTTAATGTTCATGGTGGCCATAGGAACCTTTGAATGGGCTTCATTTAGGATTATTAAAAAAGTACCAGCCACTGATGTAATAGTAATGGTAATTGTGGCTTCAGTAACTGTAATCTTCCATAACCTGGCAGTGGCAGTAATAATTGGGGTTATAATATCTGCCCTGGTTTTTGCATGGGAAAGTGCAAAGAAGATACACGCCCACACTTTCACTGATGAAAATGGTATAAAACACTACGAAATTACTGGCCCATTATTTTTTGGTTCAATAACCGTATTCAAGGAAATATTTGATTACACTAATGATCCTGACGAAATTATCATTGACTTCAGTAAGTCTTCAGTGAGGGATCATTCAGCAATTGAGGCGCTCCATGATATGACTGAAAAATACGCTAAACAAGGGAAAAAAGTTCATTTAAGACATTTAAGTGAGGATTGTCGCCTGCTTTTGGATAATGCTTCAGAAATAATTGATGTAAACCACTGGGAGGATGTTCGATATAATTTATCAGACAACCAGGCAAAGTGATATTCAAAGTTTGGTAATTCACTAAAATGTGATAAATTTATAATTATAATGTTCTGTTTAAATAATAGTATTAATGAATTCCTACAAAACAGGATATGGAACTTTTAAAAACTTGGACATTAAACAGAATATTTAGCTCTAATTATTTATTGGTGATGAGATGCGAGTAGTGATCACAGTAGGTGGATCCATAATAATCAAGGACCACGATTATAAGAAATTTCAGGATTATGCAAGTGTATTGAAGAGTATGGCCCAGGAACACCAGATCATGGTGGTAGTGGGTGGTGGCAGGACCGCCAGGGACTACATTGGAATAGCCAGGGATCTGGGAGCATCTGAAGCCCTATGTGATGATATTGGAATTGAAGTCACCCGACTCAACGCAAGAATCCTTATAACTGCCCTGGGAGATGATGCTTATCCACGGGTACCCCATAACTTTGCCCAGGCTCTGGAATTTTCCACCACCGGCAAGATTGTGGTAATGGGTGGCACTGAACCGGCCCACAGTACTGATGCAGTGGGAAGTATTCTGGCAGAATTTGTGGGGGCTGATTTACTCTTAAACGCCACATCAGTTGATGGTTTGTATGATAAGGATCCCAACAAACATATTGATGCAAGGATGTTCCCGGAGATCACCCCACAAGAGATGTTGGGAATGCTGGCCGATAAGGAGATGAAGGCCGGTACCTATGAATTCATGGATAAAACCGCCATACAGATCATTGGCAGATCAATGATTAAAACAGTGATCTTCAATGGAGAAAATCCTGAAAACCTTAAAAAGGCAGTGAAAGATGAATTGGGCACAGTGATAATGCCCAATAAATAATAAATCATTTTTCCCGAATTATATGGTAAAATTTCTTTCAATTAAGGTTTAATATATCTAATAATTCAAAGTATTGAAATCTTTAAAAAATTAAAGAGGTAATTATTCATGATTGAACAACACAAGCACTGTCCTATTTGTGGGACACCAATACCGCTTAATGAAAGGTTTTGCTCACCTAACTGTGAGCAGGTAGCCCTGGCCAACCAGAAGAAAGTACAAAAAACTAAAAGAATGCTTTACGTCTTATTCGCACTCTTCATACTGGTATGGTTGTTTTTCATGTTAAGGGGTCAGTTCGGATTTTAAAAAATTATTTTAAAAATGAATTATATTGTCCGAAAGGTTTTTTAAGATTTGGACATAAAACCCCTTTTTAGTGGGTCAATTCTTTTTTTTTAATTTTGAACTATTTGGTTTCGTATTTTCGCAATTAGTTATTCTCTTTCCTAGTTATTCCCTGATATTCAGTATTCCATAGATTAGCAGCCCAATCCCGGTTATAAATCCTAGAATATTAGGGTTCAAGTTGTAAAAGCCCACAATAATAAAAAGGAACCCGAATAGCAATCCGAATATCCCAGCATATACCTTGTAAGTTTTTCTCTCACCCACCAGCAGGGCGATGATTCCGGTAATCAGCAACAGTATCCCGGTAATTATGTATGCCCATAAACCGAGATTTATTAGCCATGAAGTGTTAAACAGGAATGTTATCCCCATTATTATTCCAACTATTCCCACTAAAAAAGGGAATAACCATAGATCATTGGATGTTCTTTCACTGAAGCCTAAAATGGTTAACCATACACCCATTCCCAGTATTAACAGTCCAGATATGAGGCCAAGGGTGGCAAGTCCCACTACCGGGGCGGTTATCATTATAATTGCCACTATTATTGCAATAATTCCCACTATTGTGTTTTTCATTTGTAAACATCCTCATTGATTTATTTACAGCTATCTAATCCAAATTCAAATTGTTATTTGAACTAAACAAGTTATTTAAACCTTTGCAACCTATTTCCATTGGAAAGAAACTAAGTATTAGTATTATCTTTTGTCCTTGGGTTATAATAAATTTAATGATAATTAAATCCGGTTTTTATTGGACACTGTCAAAAACTTGGGGGTTTTTGAAATTTGTGTTTTGATAAACAATTTGGTTATCCTTGTTTAAACTCATTATTTCCTGAAATAAAAAACTAAAAACTTTTATAATAAGGGGAGCATAGTATTTTCTATGCTAAACAGAAAAATACTTGCTCCAATTGATAGTTTGTTTGATCAGAGTTATAAACTTTCCTATTTTTGTGAAGATTTATCGAAATATGAGGAAAATCATTTAAAATCGATTGAAAGAGATGATAATGTATTTAATTCGTTGAATACTTGGTATAAAAAGGATATTTTTCATATTGAGGTGCTGGTTTCTTTTTGTCCGGAGTGTTTCAGTAAATCTGTGATTAAAAATGGAGTTAAAGAAAGAAAACTTTATTTTTATGATGAAGGAGTTGTTAACGCTGAAATTCAAATGTACAAGTGTAAAAAATGTGGTAAAAAGTTTAAAACAGATATATCAGACATTGTAGATGATAATAGTAACTTTTCAAATGAATTCAAAAAAATGCGTTGAATTAGCTGGTTTATTCTTGGGATCAATCCGTAAAATTGCTTATAAAATTAAAAAAGACACGGGGATCAGTGTTTCAAGGCAAACAATTGAAAACTGGATACTTGGATATGAAATCCCTAAAAAAGAAGTAAAAAATCTTTATAGTGGTTATTACATTTTTGACGTGGGGTGGATTAAGCTTAACGGCTTTTGGAATTACCGTTTCGCTTTATTCGACAGTAAACAGAATATTATCGTTGCTGATGAAATATACTCCAAAGAGAATTCCACGAACATACAAAAGTTTTTAGAGGAATCCACCAGAAATCAAAAGAAAATAGCAATAACAAGCGATTTAGATGAAAAATATAAACCCATAATTGAAGGATTAGAGTTTACGCATCAGTGGTGTTTATTTCATGTGTTTAAAAACATAAATAAGAAAATAAAAGAATACATAAGAGATAATGAATTGTCTGATGATGAATTAGAGAATATAAGGCAAGAAAAACTAGAAATATTCAGTTTATTTAACAGTAAATCATTTAAAGAAGCTAGAACTCGAATGGATGAAATATTAAATCAAATAAAAGATTATTCAAAGGTTATTCAATCAATTATCATGGATTCGTTAATGCCTTACTTCAAAACATACTTTTCGTACCTTTTAGATGAAAATATTGAACGAACTTCAAATAAATTGGAAAACCAATTCCAAAAAACCTTTCCTAAAAGTATTAAAAGAATAATGAAGATTAAAAAAGGTGCAATGTCGCGAATAAATATCAGAATAGAAATCCTAAACCAGATAAAGGTTTTTGACTCTTAACCCCCAAGTTTTTGACAGAGCCTTTTATTGGAACTCTAGAAATGCCTTTTATAACTTAACTCAAATAATTAGAGAACTTTATTAGTACTATAAAAAGATTAATATTATAAACTTAGATATGGGAGAAAATCTAGTTGGGAGATTTAGAAAAATGCTTGTTTTAACCACACCGTCCATAGAGGGGAAGAAGATCGTTGAATATTATGGGTTAGTCACTGGAGAGTCCCTTTTAGGGGCAAATGTATATAAAGACATGTTTTCAGGTGTGAGGGATGTGGTGGGCGGTAGGACCTCTGCCTATGAAGAAGAACTTAAAAAAGCCAGAGAAGTGGCTTTAGAAAGTATGAAAGACAAAGCCACAGATAAAGGGGCAAATGCGGTTATTGGCACACGTCTGGCTTATCATAATCTGGGTGGGACCATGGGCAACACCATAATGGTCACTGTCTTTGGAACTGCAGTTTCCTATGAGGTATAAAATCTAATGGAGCATGAAAAGGCAATTAGTAAAAAACTGATCACTTAAATTTTATTTCATTGAACTTCAGCATGTTTAGGAAGGGATAGGCTTGTTTGTATCGGTATTAAATTTTTTAAAAGATAAACGCTGGGCTTTTTTTGCTATACTCATAGGATTCGCTGCCGGATTTTTATCCGCCTTGATCTGCGTGGTATGGGAACTTAAAATCTTCGGGTTTAACATACTGTTCATTGTATCTCCACTAATAGCTGGGTTTGTGGAAACCTACATAGCTCAACGAACATACGGTAAGAGCACTGGGGCAATCAGTGCACTTTTAATATTTCTATTTATAAATGCCTATGCTTGGCTTTTCCCCCAGGACCCAATTGTGCTCAACTTCTTTACACTGGGAGGTCTGGCACTGATGATACAGGCAGCATTCCCCATACTCATTAATTATCTCATCTTCGTGGTTTTTTTGGGAGTTTTAACCTATGCCATTGGTTATTTGGGGAACCTGTTATCCAAGGCCACCAACAAGGTCCGTAGGAAAACTCCTGAAGGAGAATTAACAGATATTCCTGAGGATGAATCAGAAAATTTGTTAAACAGCCCACAATTGAGTTTTATGGATGATCTGGAGGTTCCACTGGTATCATTACCTCATCTGGATGGTGGGAAGATCACCAAGCATGTTGGTCTGGTAGTTGGAGAAGCCTTTGTGAAAGAAAATTCAGAAGGTACTTCTAAATTGTCTAAAAAACCACAGTTAAATGGCATGAGTTTAAATGAAGCTAAAGAATCTGCTTTGCTTGAAATGCTCGATAATGCTTATGCAATGGGTGCTAACTCTGTGGTCGAAGTTTTAATTGATTATAATGCAATTGGGGGTTTTAAAGGTAGCTCAATTATAGTTACTGCCACTGGAACTGCGGTGGTTTGCCAGTGAGACTTATGATTTACTCTCAGATGAATAAAGTTCGATTATTCCGTATTCCAGCCTATAAGCCTCCTTAAAGAATTCATGGAATGAATTTTGGCTGCTGGTCATAAGAATGGTGATGGTTTCCATTTTTTCTAAAAGTTCTAAGAAATTCTCAGTTGCCTTTAGATCCAGTTCTGCGGTGGGCTCATCAGCGAGTAAGATGGAGGGATTGTTTACCAGGGAACGGGCCAGTGCAACTTTTTGTTCTTCCTCAATGGATAGATTATCAGGGAACCGGTTCCAATTATCCACTTCCACTTTTTCCAGTAATTCCATGGCCCTATTTCTATCAGATGATACCATGGGAAGCAACACATTTTCAAGAATCGTAAGGTGAGGTAGAAGATTAGCTCTGCGAAAAATAAATCCAACTTCATTTCTAATCAGTTTTGAACGTTGATCTTCACTCAAATCAAGGGTTGAAATTCCTTTAACCCTAATATCCCCTGCACTGGGTCTTTTGATAAGGCCTGCCAGATGGATCAGGGATGTTTTACCTGCTCCGGAGGGACCATATACCAGGGTATGGGTGCCGGAGGTAAGTGTAAATGATAAACCTTTAAGGGCCGACACTTCCATCCCACCCTTCTCATACACCTTATTAACATCTTTAAATGTTAAAATTTCCTCAGTAGCCACAGAGAAAAGCCTCCTCCACTGTTATTTGGGAGGTAAACCATGCGGGATAAAGTCCAAGAATAAGACTGAGCAGGGTGGTAATAATGATGGTGCTTAGGACTAACCAAAATGGTAGTAGCGTGTTAAACAAACCCGGCTCGAAAAAGGTGGATAATACCCAGATACCTACACTTCCAATGATAACTCCAATTATGGATCCAATTAACCCTAGTAATCCTGCTTCAAGGGTGGAACTTATAAGAATTTGTCTTTTTGTAAATCCCATACATTTAAGAAGACCAATCTCTCGCTTTCTCTCTGAAAGGTTGAAGCCCATGGTGTTCATAATTCCCAAAACACCAATCAAAAGGGCAACACTGGCTAATCCATCTAAAATATAAACTACATTAAGAAGAAGATTTTCTAAACGAATTACCAGTTGGTTTTCTGTAAATGAGGTTCCTAAAAAAGAGTTTAAATAATCAATTGCTGTTAAAGCTAAGTTGGTCTGGTTGTTAGTTCCTGATGTCTGGTTGGTTTCCCCTATTATTTCCCCAGTGGTTGTTCCTGATTTTTCAATAAAACTACTAATCCCCAACCCTGAACTTACCAGAATAAGTAATATTATAACTCCCAGTGAGATTCTCAAAACAGTGGAAAGATTACGCAAACGATTACGCCGTAAATTTTTCCAGGATAAGGCATATATTCCCATTTAATCAGCTCGTTGTGTGTTAAATTCACCAGATTATCTATTTGAGTTTGGTTTTAAGAAATATCATTAGGAGAGTTTAAAAAAATACCTTGAAGCATTCTGTTTTTTTAAAAGACATAAATGGAAATTAAGTGTTGAGGCTTGTTTAAGCTGGTTTTTTTATTCTAATGTATCGGTACTAATTTCTGCTGCAGGTTTAAATATTTCAAATATTCCACTGATTATTAGCCAGATACCAATTAAGGCTGCTAAATAGAATGGATTCCAGGCGTATAATCCTAAAATTATGTATATAATACCCATTAAAATTCCCAGAACACCTACTCCTTTGGCAGATCCTCCTTCTCCGGAAAACAGGGTAATCACACCAGACATAAATAGGAAAAACCCGGCTAAATACAGTATAAAGCTAGCTAAGAAACTTAATTCAACTATGTTTCCTACCAGTCCTATTCCAGCAATTATGGCAATAATTCCCAGGATTAAATTGAGAATACTAGTTCCTTTGTTGATTTTCCACCCGGAAAATCCTTGAACCAGGAACCAGATGCCTAAAGCAAGTACTCCGAGTCCTGCTAGGATGCTAACTGTGAAAATACTTATCATTGGAAACGCAATTACTATAAAACCTAAGATAATTGCTACAACTCCTAATAAAAGATTTTTGTTTTCAGCCATTTTTATCAAACCTCCCACAAGTTCATAACAAGCCCCATACGCCTTTCTTTTTATAGTTAATGTTATAAGTTTTTTTCATAAGAATAGCTGGTAATATCAGATATTATCATCATTTACTGGTTTTACAAAAAAATGTATACTATCAATCTTAAAATAACGCTATTAATTGGTAAAAATTATCGTATTAATAACATATTCTGGTTGAATTTTAAAATTTAATTAAATGTACAACATTTATCTTTAATCCAGAAGAACCACAGCCATCAGAAAATAATAATTCGAGTAAGGGATATTAATCTGATAGAATGCCATTTTTTATTTAAATAACAGATTATAGAGTTATTTTTTTAATTAAACCTTATTTCATATTTTTATATTGAGTTTTAAAGATTATTGATGGTTTTTTTATTGGATGTTAATAGTAAATAACAATATTTTTATACATTCAAAGATAAATTTTCTATGGTTAAATATGGATTTAACCAAAAATTAATGGAGGAGTTTGATGAAAAACCCTGTATTAGGTATTTTAGCAATAGTTCTTGGTTTAATTGTGTTAGCGTTTCCACTGGCAGGCCTTGTGGCCGCAAGTGTGTTGACGGGCTTTGTAGTATTGATGATTGCTATCTGGCTTTTAGTTGTAGGTGGATCCCAGATGGAGGTAAGTAAAAGTGCGGGGATAATGAACCTTATCCTGGGTATAATAGTCCTTATCGTAGGAATCGGCCTTATATTCAGCCCAGCGCTGTTCGCATTCTTAGCAGGATTCTTATTATACTTGGCAGGAATTTTCCTGATACTTGCAGGAATAATATCCCTGGCATCCCGTAGTGAATTCAAAAACGCCACATGGGCGGGTATCCTTGGAATAATACTGGGTATCATCTACATAATTCTGGGAACATTCGCCTTTGACCCCATATACCTGGGGGCTTTAATTGGTGTCTGGTTAGTAATAAACGGTATATTTTCTCTACTTGAGTAAATCTGTTACTTATTAACAACTAAAATACAAGAAATAGGCCCTTTAAAAAAAGTGGAAATTAGTTACCCTATATAAATTCTTCATTTTTCTATTTTTCTTTTTTATTCAGGAGCTCTTTAATTTCATTTATTTCTGACTTGATATCATCCAAATCAGTTTCAATGCCTTTAACCTGTTCTTCTTTAACAATTTTTGATTCCAAGTTGTTTACTTGGGTTTCTAATTTTTTAACGTAATCAACACTTTTTTTGGCAAGTTTTTCCCGGTCTTCGCGTAGTTTATCCATTAAAGAAGAAGTAGTAGCTGCCGTTAACAGGCTA
The DNA here is from genome assembly GCF_002813695.1 of Methanobacterium subterraneum. Lineage (NCBI taxonomy): Archaea > Methanobacteriati > Methanobacteriota > Methanobacteria > Methanobacteriales > Methanobacteriaceae > Methanobacterium > Methanobacterium subterraneum. The sequence goes on from NZ_CP017768.1 coordinate 2,488,057, forward strand.
GAAATACCGATGGCACTAACCATGGCAATCACCCCAATTAAACGTCCCCAATGGGTGATGGGAACCACATCCCCGTAACCAACAGTGGTGATGGTTTGGATAACATACCATAATGAATCCTCATAGGTGCTAACTTCGGGATTAACTCCAGTTTCCAGTAAGAAAAATGATATTGAGCAGACTAAAAGCACAACTACAAAGAATGCAAATCCATAAACCAGTTTACTTTTAGAAACAAACTTATCTACGGCTTTACCTACCTGACGAGCGGCCATCAGCAAGGTCACTACTTTAATCAATGCGAGAATATTAAGAAGGATTGAAGATGAATCCAGATTTAAAATAATTATTCCAAGAAAATAAAATGGTATAATTGCTATAATGCCATTCCAGTTCCTTTTCAAATATCCTTCTTTTGATTTACTTCTACGGCGCTGGACCCAGTATCCGAATAAAAGCAGAGCACTGGTTACTAAATCAAAATAAGCAATATATGTATATGAATCTATTCTAATTGGCAGAAAAACACTGATAAATAGTAGTAAACTGTCTAAGAATACGAAGGCCAGGAGAATTACTTCCATGACCAGTTCCAGTTTACGACTAAGGTCATAATTCATGATTTCACTTGTTAGTACCATCAAATATTTTTTTCTATTACCCTTTTTGCAACCTATTTCAAAACTTGGAAGACTAGAGCCCTAAAAAATATTAAGTCAGTATTTATTTTTTGCTTGATATTTCTAATCTTCCCAACATTAATTCAATTCATTTCCCGGTATCTTTTTAAGGCACCGGTTTTAAGGCCCAATTCCACTCCTTCCTGGATGAATTTAACATCGCTAATGATCCAGTCCAGATAGTTTTCCAGATAGAGTGGAACACCCTCAACACCGTGATATTTATCAACATTTGCGTGGGGAAGTACCACACTTTTATCCACTGAAAGAGCCAGTTCATTCAATGCATCCATTAACTGTTCTTTAAAACGGGAAATATTTGGTAAAGAAACTCCTGATTCAATTAAAGTTGCCAGGGCAGAAATATCAGCGGCTAACTTCCGGTTGGTTGCCCCGAGTTCATTGTAAAATGACACATCATCGCCCACATCGTTAAAGGTGTCATTCACTTTTTTAATTGCAGATTCTAGGTTTTTATCTTCTAACATGTATTTCCTGAAAGTGGTAACCGCATGCTCATGATTGTAAACCACATCTTCACTGGGAATAACTGCATTCACATATTCCCGGTTGGCACCAATGGTTCTGGCAATCTGCCCTGGCAGATCCACGGTCATCCGGCTGGGTAAGATTAGGTATGCACAAATGAATGCTAAAATCGCCCCTATGGATATGTCAATTATTCTGGCAACTGCATTTTCAAATACGGTTCCAGTGGGCCAGACCAGTACTACAAAGATGGTCATGGCCATTACTGAAAGTCCCATATAGGTGGGATAGAATGCCCGGAATAAGAATAGCATTATAAACGCTATCCAAACTAACATCTGGTGGGGGAAGAAGAACCCAAGGGCAATAGCAAGGAGAATTGCTGTAAAATTAAATGAAACTCTGGAAATCATATTGTTTAAGGTACTGGTCACGTCTGGCTTAATGATAATGAGAATACCCATGGTTACCCATATAGCACTTCGCTCATGAGTTAAGTACACTACCATGAGTCCCAGGGTCATGGCCAGGGTGAAACGCAGAGCATGACGTATGTACATATTACGAAGATTGAAGTTAGCCTTTAAAACTTCCTGAAGAGAGTTCCGGGGTGATTCTATTCTCAGTTTATTGGAAGATGTCTCTTCTTCAGCCAGTAACTCTTTCACCCTTCTAAACAAGCTACTCATGTCCTGAGCCACATCTAAAACAGCATTCATACTTTGATCATTGGCAGTTTCCTGTAGTTTCAATATTTTTTCATCTACAGGTTCCAGATCAAACTCATTTTCATGATTAGTAATACTCCTGGCAATTTTCAAACTGTTTTGGCTGGCAATTTCCATGAAACTCTGGAAAATGTCTTTCGATTCACCTGATAAGCGGGATAAAATTAGTTCTCCATATCCTCGGAATCCATTAAGATAAGTTCCCATCCTGAAAAGTTCATAACTTCTCCTAGAAAGAGGAACACCAGATAATGCATATCTTGTTAATAAAACTTTTTCCAGGGGTGTTCTGGGGTTATAAGGGGATGCTACCATTTTTAAAATATCATCTTTCCGGTGAATTAACTTGGGAATAAATAGAATAGATGCAACCAGGTAGGCTAAGACTATGTAAAGTCCCCAGTCAAGGGGTGGGGCGTTTTTGTTCACCAGCAAAACTGACATGAAGTAACCGGTGAATACCATAAATCCAAATAAACCTGCAGTTTCGCTAAAGATATACAGGGAAATACTAAAGAACGCCCAGACTACTGTAAAAAATAAGAAAACAGGCAGACTTGAAAGTGCAAGGGAAGAACTTACAAATGCCAATAACGTCATTAGAAAGCCTGCCAAAGCTAGGGGGATGATCTTACGTAAAGGTAGTGGCAGATCTATTATTATAGTTGCCATAAGGGTGATGAACATAACTGCCAGTAAACCCTCATCAAAACCTAAATATCGGGCTATTAATACAGCTAAAACCATTAAAATGATGGATCTAGCTGCTAGTTTCCATTGGGGACTACCAGTAGGTTTTGAAAGTATCTTTAACTTGCCCATGAAACCCTTCTTTTCCATTTGCACACTCGAACTTGATTATATGGGAAAATTTACAGTTTATTGTTAAATCTTGGTTTATAGTTTAATTATTTTTATTTTTCATTCAATTCTTATTAAATGTTAGATTTATTGTTCATTACAGATAGTAAGAAAATGTCTAAAGTAAATAGACTTATTCTTAAAAAATACTTCATTAATCAGTTAAAATAAGTTAATCACCTTAAAAATCAGTCTTCTTGGCGAATACTTTTTAAGTGATGGAAAATAAAATTTAAGTTATGGGCTTAAAAAATGATGAAAGGCCAATAATAATTCGTAAACCTCAAATAGGGGATGGATTTCACATCCACAATCTAGTTCAAAAATGTAAACCATTGGATATTAATTCTTTATACAGTTATCTATTGGTATGCAGTCATTTTGATCAGACCAGCGTTATATCAGTATTAAATAATGAAATAGTTGGTTATATATCTGCTTACATTAATCCGAACCAAAATAAAACTCTTTTTATATGGCAAGTAGCAGTACATCCTGATATGCGTGGTTATGGTCTGGCCACCAAAATGATAATGGATATCCTTAATAGAAAACAGACTAAATCAGTTGAATTCATTGAAACAACAGTAACTCCTTCAAATCAAGCTTCAATGTCTTTATTTGAGGAAATAGCTTCTCAATTGAATGCTAATCTTAAAAAATCCCCACTTTTTACCAGTGATCTATTTGGCAAATTGAATCATGAAGAGGAATTACTTTTCCGGATAGGCCCCTTAACTAAATAGGAGAAATTAATTGATTAGAAATGAGAATAGTGTTATGAACGTAGTGATTAGATGAAAACATTCAAACAGCATGAATCAGAAGTACGCAGTTATATAAGGAGTTTTCCAGCAATATTTAAGAAAGCAAAGGGTTCAATCCTATATGACGAACAAGGAAAGGAATATATTGACTTTTTTGCAGGTGCAGGGACTTTAAACTATGGACATAACAATCCCCTGGTTTCAGAAGCTCTTATAAAATATATACAGGACGATGGTATTATCCATGGCCTGGATAAAGCTACTACGGCCAAAAAAATATTTTTAGAGAAATTCTACGATATAGTCCTACACCCCAGGCATATGGAATATAAAATACAATTTACTGGGCCTACTGGTACTAATGCAGTTGAAACAGCTTTGAAATTAGTTAGAATGGTTAAAGGTAGGAGTAATATCATTGCATTTACCAATGCATTTCACGGGCTGACATTGGGGTCTATGGCAGTAACAGCAAATTCATTTTACCGAGATGAAGCATTTATCAACCGAACCAATGTAAGTTTCATGCCATTTGATGGATACTTCGGCGAGGATGTTAATACCGCAGATTATCTTAGGAAATACTTGGAAGATCAAAGCAGTGGAGTGGATCTGCCAGCGGCAATAATTCTTGAATGCATTCAGGCTGAGGGTGGTATCAATGTGGCTAGTGATGAATGGCTTAGGGATATCGAACAAATATGTAAAGATTTTGACATATTACTAATTGTGGATGATATTCAAGTAGGTAACGGCCGTACTGGAAGTTTTTTTAGTTTTGAAAGTTCAGGAATCAACCCAGATATTATAACACTTTCTAAATCTATTGGAGGGGGTTTACCATTATCCATGGTACTACTGAAAACAGAATTAGATCAGTGGAAGCCGGGGGAACATACTGGAACATTTAGAGGGAATAACCTAGCTTTCATAGCATCTGTAGAACTTTTAAGTTACTGGGAGAACGACAATATACCCAACACTGTTAAGAGCAAAGAAAAAATACTCAAAGAAAGGTTAATGGAAATAAAAAATGAATATCCAAGTATTCAGGCGGAAGTACGTGGCAAAGGATTAATATACGGGCTTAAAATTCCCCTAAGAGGGTTTTGCACTGAAGTATCAGAAGAAGCATTTTCAAGAGGTCTTTTGATAGAATTGGCAGGTGCAGAAGATAATGTCCTTAAATTTCTGCCTCCATTAACTATTGAACCTGATCTATTAAATGAGGGTTTGCAAATAATTGAAGATTCTATTAAATCTGTTCTGGAAAAAAGAGAAGCCATGATTGAGGATTTAAATAATGATAGTTAGAACCTTAGAAGAAATTGAGGGAACCCGCCGTGAAATTTTTGCTGAAAATAATAACTGGGTTAGTAAACGTTTTATTTTAGCAGAAGATAACATGGGGTTTTCCTTCAATGAAACCATAATCTATGCCAACACTGAAACTTTAATTTGGTATAAAAATCATTTAGAGGCGGTTTATTGTGTAGAAGGTGAAGGTGAAATAGAAACTACAGAAGATAGCATTGTTTATCCTATTAAACCAGGAACACTGTATGCTCTAGACAAACATGACCGTCACTATCTTCGAGCTTATGGAAAGGATGTTCGTTTGCTATGTGTCTTTAATCCACCACTGGTGGGTGATGAGGACCATGATGAAGAAGGTGCCTATGTTAAATCAGGTAAATAATCTAACCTCTGAAAGTGAAGATCTTCTGATGGTATAACAATTTCTAGAAATACCAAAAACCTCCTGAAGATACTATTCTAGGGCTTCAGGAGGTTAAGTCATCTATTTAACCTAATTTATGTTTTTTGTAGGTTTTGCTACGCATGAAAACATTTTAAAAAAATTTTACTTATGCATTATTTAATAAGCCCTCTAAAATCTTTGTTTATTTATTCTTAAGAAAGAGTAATATGCCTATTCCAACTCCTTAAAGATAAAGAATACCCTTAAGGACCATCTAATATTGCAAAATAAATTTTAATTTGTATGTAAAAGTTATAGATATAAATATATAAAATGGGGAGATTAACAGATGAGCTATTTAAATCCTAATCCGAAAGATATGAGTCCATTGCAGAGGAATTTGTTGAGAATAATGAGGATATTCCTTTTAGTTGCCGGTATTTACATCACCATCTTTGGAGGGGTGAATGGAGAGGAGCGAATATTCGGGATCCTGATCCTGGTGGCACTGGCCATAATCAACGCCCCGGCACTGGTCACTGGAAACCGAGTTCGTGTCCTTCCTGTGGAAATTGAACTCCTACTCCTGGCCATGGTATTATTTGAACTGGTGGGAGGGGATGCACTGGGATTATACGTTAGACTTCCCCACTATGATAACTTCATGCACTTCATGCTACCCTTGTACATTGCTCTCATGGGGATGATGGTAGTATACACCATGTACTACTACGGGAGGTTAAAAGCATCATTGGCTGAGATGGCCATCCTCATTGTTATTCTAACAATAGGATTTGGGGGTATACTGGAAATGGGTGAATACACCTATGATACATACTTCTCCAAGGGACCAATCGGTCAGATCACAGGAAACACACAGATGCAGGGTTCACCAACCCAGGACCCCTTGGATGACACCATGAATGACTTATTCACCGACACCGCTGGAGGAATTGTGGGAGCCATTTTAGGAGTGCTACTCATAAGAAGATCAGAACTGGAAGGTGGGCACTGGAAAGTAGCTGATGAAATAGAGCATATGGGTAATTAATGATAAAGTAACCAAAAAAATTCCTTTCTCTATTTTTTGCACCGATAATTAATACCTATTTTTCCCCCAAAAACGGGTTTATGGGTTTAAAATCATTTAAAAAATTTTATATAAGTTAATTGTTATAATGTCATTGTGTAAAATTTATTCAATCCTACAAAATTATTAGTTTGCAGTTATTTGGTTGGGTAGTGAATCTCATAAGGAATCGGTTTTAAATGAAAGAAAAGGATCCCAATGCCCTGAAATATAGGCAGAAGTTACAGAGGGGAATGACGCACTGGCGTCATAAAATAGGAAACCCTGAATTCAACCATAAAGATTTCCAAGTGGAACAGGTTGAAGTCATAGTACCCAACCTTGATCCGGTTTTCCACAATTACCGCCTGCTGAACCTCTCGGACATACATCTCGGACAATGGATCACACCAAAACATCTGGAAGGTGTGGTGCAGATGGTAAATGATGAAAAACCAGATTCTATTACTATAACTGGTGATTTTGTTTCTTACATACTGGACGATGTGGCTTGGGATCTGGAAAACTCCTTAAAGAAGCTAAAACCTAAAGAATTCTCATTAGCAGTTTTGGGAAACCATGATCACTGGTTAAGTGCAGATAAGATACGGGAAATATTACACCGGTCTAATATTATCGATGTCAGTAACAGTTTCCACACTATCACTCATGATGAAGCTCATCTGCACATTGCAGGAGTGGATAGTGTGATGTTGGGTAAACACCGCCTTGATTTGGTACTGGAGAAACTCCCTGCAGAAGGACCAGCCATACTTCTGGCCCATGAACCTGATTTTGCTGATATAAGTTCTATTACTGGACGTTTCAGTCTGCAAATATCCGGACACTCTCATGGGGGGCAATTCTTAATACCGGGGCTGGGCACATTCATTCGGGGTCCTCACTTCCTGAAATACCCTGCTGGGAAATATATGGTGGGGGATATGGTTCAATATACCAGCAGAGGATTGGGGACAAATGTATTCTGGTTTAGAATTAACTGCACCCCTGAAATCACGGTATTAACACTGAAATGCTCAAAAGATGTGATTTAAGGGTGGCTATACCTAATTACAATGATCTGAATGGTTAAAATTTAATAGACTATAAAAATATTATTTAAGTGGATTAAAATTAAAATGATGAGTTAAGAGGAAGAAGCCTGTATTGGGGATAATCTGGATGGGAGATGGGGAAAAACATTCATTAGATTGGCATAGTCAGATCCAGGGCCATTCTCGTTTCTACTGGTTAGGTAGAACCCTGGTTATGTGGCTGGGGGGATTTCTGGGATTTGTGATTATTGATTATTTGTCAGTGGGGCTGCATTTTGATGATTGGTACACTGCGTTTATAGCTGCAGGGGTGGTGGGCATTCTAAATGCGATGTTCTGGCCAGTGTTAACCAGAATATTATTGCCCTTTATGGTGTTTACCGTGGGAATAGGGGCATTGCTGTTAAATGCATTTTTATTATGGCTGGCCAGTGACTTAGTGGCTGGATTTACCATTGAAGGACCTGCCCTGATATTAACGCCCATTGCCATGGCTGCAGTAACTGCAGTGTTATCTGCTATTTTAACCATTGATGATGATGCCACCTATTATCGGAGTGTTATCAGAAAGTTTAAAAAGGGCAAAATTAAATTTGATGAAAAACCAGGTGTAATCTTTTTGGAGATAGATGGTCTTGCCTTTAACATTCTTAGTGAGGCTCTGGAGAAGGGAGCCATGCCCACCCTTAAGAAATGGCTGGAAAATGGCACTCATAGGGTGATGCCATGGGAAACTGACTTATCCAGTCAAACCGGGGCCAGCCAAGCAGGAATACTCCATGGGAATAACCACAATATTCCCGCATTCAGATGGGTGGAGAAGGATAAAAACAATAAGATCATGGTATCCACAGGATTAGCTGATGCCCCAGTTATTGAAAAAAGGATTTCCGATGGTAACGGGCTTTTAGCCTGTCATGGTGCCAGCAGAACTAACCTTTTCTCAGGTGATGCAGGTGATGTTATTTTTACCTACAGTCAGCTTAAAGACCTGGGAAGATTTTATAGCCGGGCATGGTACTATGTTTATTCTTATCCATCTAACTTCGCCCGTATCGTAGCACTATTCCTGTGGGATGTGCTGCTGGACTTGGCATCCCAAATAGTCCACTGGATAAAAAATATTCAACCTCGTATAAAGCGAGGTTTAATTTATCCATTTATAAGAGCAGGAGCTAATGTGTTCCTCCGTGAAGTTACCACAGCTGTAGTTATTGGAGACATGCTGGACGGTAAAATTGACGTGGCCTACGTAACCTACCTTGGATATGATGAAATAGCCCATCATTCTGGAACTCGGGATTGGGATGCCTTCCACGCCCTTAAAAAGTTGGATATGCAGTTTCATCGTTTGGATAACGCCCGTAAATACTCACCACGCCCCTACCATCTGGTGGTTCAATCAGACCATGGTCAGACCAATGGAGCCACTTTCCTGCAAAGATATGGTTTGAGTCTGGAGGATCTGGTCCGGGATTTAATGCCTCCAGAAACTCGTATCTACAGTGAACTCTCTTCCAATGAAGACCACTTTGGCCAGGCAATCCAGAATCCCATTGAAGATAGTAAAAAATATATAATGGGCAGAAGTGAACCAGTGGTGGACGAAAGCAGGTATATCTTTGATACAACAGTAAAAAAGGCTGATGAAACTCCTGTTATTAAGGGAAAAGTATTAGGCTACTTGCAACGTCACCAAATCGGAGAACTGCATTCAAAAGTATCTTCTGCGAATGCTCAGGTTATTGTCCTGGCATCTGGAAATCTGGGTCTAATATACCTAACCGAACATGTTGATCGGTTAACATTTGAACAGATAAAAACCATTTACCCTGATCTTATCCCTGGCCTGGTTCAACACGAGGGAGTGGGATTTGTAATGGTCAGTTCCAAGGAACATGGGCCAATGGCCATGGGAAGGGAAGGAATCCACTATCTTAAAGATGGAACTATAGAAGGAGAAGACCCATTAACTCCTTTCGGACCAAGAGCACATGAACACCTCCTTCGCACTGACAGTTTCCAATACGCCCCGGATATTCTGGTTAATAGTTTTTATGATGAGGAAAAAAATGAAGTGGCTGCATTTGAAGAACTGGTGGGTAGTCACGGTGGTTTGGGCGGTGAACAAACACAGCCATTTATCTTATATCCTTCACAATGGTCTATGGGTTCTGAAGAGATAGTTGGGGCTGAAAAATTATACAAAGTTCTTAAAAAACAGTTGGAGCAATTATAAAACAGGTTTACAAGCATATCCTCTGTTATATTAGGAATTGAAAGTTCAACATATTAGGATATTTTAAAATTAAGATTTAAGTTGTAAAACTTTGAGATGGAAACTATGAGTCAAAAGAATGGTAAAAACAGGAAGAATGTAAAGATTGGATCTGAAGTTTACATTGTGCTCAAAAAGGATCAGCGTAGTGGTAAAAGAACTAAAGGTGTGGTTAAAGATTTATTAACCCGCTCCGCATTCCATCCCCATGGGATAAAAGTACGGCTTGAGGATGGCAGAATTGGAAGGGTTCAAGAAATAATTCAAGTAAAAGAATAGAAGTTAGCAAATTCATAATTTCCGATTAATTGAAAAACATTAATTAAACTACTATTAAGAGCATTAATATTGATAAAAATGTAGTATTTATAAAAATAAGGAATTAATTAAATAGGGGTTAAAAATTTTTAAATAAATTTTAAAAAGGTTAAAAAAAGGTTAGTTATATTTATTTCTCATCCTGGGTGACTGGGATCTTCCAGAGATAACCTACTTTTTTACCGCTTAATTGTTTATTTTTACCTTTCTTCTTGGTTAATTGGGCTTCACTGCCTTCCCATGATTCAACGTGTTCATCTAGGTATCTGGCTATTTCTTCACTGTATTTTTTGGTTCCAATGGTGTAATTATCACTTTTATTACGGATATAACTGATTCCGTCACCTTTTTCTTCCATTACCTTGGATATTTCCATTATTTTTTTATAAAAATCTACTGACATAATGAGGTCTCCTTAACTTTATTTGGTTAAAAAAATATTCATGAGTTTGTTAGGTATTTTATTCATTTTTTAATTCGATCCATATAATTGTATGGTTTAATAGAAAAATAATAAAAATTGGTGGGAATAAATAGAGAAAAATTTTTTATAATCTTTTTCTCTAAATCTCTTCCAAACCACTAGAGTGTAACACCCATGTCTAACTGTTCTGTGAGTTCTTTGTACCTGTTACGAATGGTAACTTCGGTAACTCCTGCTATGTCGGCCACGTCACGTTGGGTTTTCCTTTCACCGAGTAATACTGATGCGATGTAAAGGGCAGCGGCAGCAACTCCTGTAGGCCCCCTTCCGGAGGTCAAACCTTTTTCCATGGCTTTTTCTATGATTTCTATGGCTTTGGATTGAACTTCTCCTGATAGGTTCAGTTCACTGGCAAAACGGGGCACGTAATCCACAGGACTGGTTGGTGGTAGTTTGATGTTCAGTTCCCTGGTAAGGAAACGGTAGGTTCTACCCACTTCTTTCTTGCTTACACGGGATACTTCGGCTATCTCATCCAGGGTTCGGGGAACATTACACCTTCTGCAAGCAGCGTAAAGTGATGCTGCAACCACTCCCTCTATGCTTCTTCCTCTGATGAGTTTGTTCTCCACAGCGTTACGGTATACTACTGATGCAGCTTCTCGCACACTTCTGGGGAGTCCCAGTCGTGATGAGTCACGGTCCAGTTCTGAGAGGGCAAAGGCTAGGTTACGTTCAGTTGCACCTGAAATCCTGATTTTTCTCTGCCATTTCCTGAGCCGGTACCACTGGGCCCGGTTCCTGGCGGGGATGTCACGGCCGTAGATGTCCTTGTTTCTCCAGTCGATCATGGTGGAAAGACCCTTATCGTGGATGGTGTAGGTGATAGGTGCACCTACCCTGGTCCTTTTATCACGTTGTTCATGGTCGAAGGCCCTCCATTCAGGACCCATATCCACCAGGTTGTCGTCAATTACCAGACCACAGGAACCACAAACGATTTCTCCACGTTCATGATCATTTATAAGTTTTTCAGACTGACATTCAGGACATTTAGTCTCGATTTTTTCAATCTCAGACATATCCTGTTTCATCTGTTCTTTCCCTGAAACTTCTACCTTCTCTTTAGCAGTTTCTGGAATTTTTTCAACTAATTCTTGCTTCGTTTCCGTCGCCCCCATTTCTTCTTGGCTTGTTTTGGCACATAAAGTGTCTCTCCAACTCGGTTTTCAAAGTTTTCAGAAATTGATGCAAGGATCTTCACAGATATGTATGGATCCTTAGTAGGTCCGAAGACATCATGAATAAACCCTACTTTCTTACGACGAGAGTTAAAAACAGACAATCCTAAAGCAGGTGTTTGGTTCGATCGGAGTATAATTCGTCCTCTGTTTGACAAATGTAGTATGCTTCCAAGTTTCTTCATGCACTAAACCGAAAATTTTATATACTCTATGTTCTTCAATTTCTAGTATATAAATCTTTCGATAGCTTTATAAAAAAGATCACTAAATGTATCCTAATTTTCACTAATCTGCGCGCTATGAATCGGCTGATGGTGAGTTAACACTTTTATTCTTAATCTTGCGCCCATAGTAGAGTGCTGCCAGCGCACCAATTATGGTGGGAACGAAATAACTGGCCAAACGATCAATGAGGCTGGCGGCCATTACCACATCAGCTGAAACACCAACCACTGCAAAGAGGCCAATTAAAGTAGCTTCCCTTATTCCCCAAGCACCTGGAAGTAATGGTAAGAGACTAATCAGAATTCCAATGGTGTAAATTATTACCAGGGGTAATACTGGGGGGTATACTCCTAAAGCCCCAAAACATACATACATTCTTAACATGTCAAAGCCCCACATGGCAAATGATAGAATAAAGGCCAATAAGAATATTTTCCGGTCTTTCAGTGCAGTGATAAAACCAGTTGAAAACCGGTTGATATAGAAGATTATTCTGTCACTAATCTCATTAAATGAAATTTCTTTTTTGGTTAGGCGGACTGCAGTGGGATAAATGGATCTGGCAATTGATATAATTACCCGTTGAGTGATTTCTTTTCTGAGACCAGCATAGATCAGTATTCCAAATAGGGTTATAGATGCAATAATCATGGCTATTACAAATATTCTGGTTACTGGAGGTATATTCCAGCTTAGCAAAAACAGGGCAGCGATAATTGATATCAAAACGAATGGTAGGAATTCAAATACCCTATCTGCAGTCGAAGATGCAAATCCTATTTCAAATGGTGTTCCTTCCACCTCCTTTAACAGGTACGCCCTCAGAGGCTCTCCACCTGCAGCACTGGGCGTGACATTGTTCCCGAATAAACTGGCCAATAGTAACATTAGAAGGGTGGTGAATTTAGGGGAGGTGTCTACCACATCCAGAATCAGCTTCCACCTTAAGGTCCAGACCACATTTATTCCTATTTCTAATACTATATTAAATAGAACCCATTCCCATTTGGCTTTTCCAAGGGCTGAAACTACATCATTAAAGCCGATAAGAAAAGTCATTACGAAAATCAAAAAAGCAGCGACAGCAAAGGAAACAAGAATCTTCCATTTATGTTTTCGTAAAACTTGGTAAGTGTCCTGCATCAAACACCTCTATTAAAAAAACCTTACTCAAAAAAATCTTTGGAAATGGGATGTAAAAATAATCCACATCCAAAATAATTATGTACAACAATTTTAAAGGTTATTAATATTTAATTACAATCAAATTCCTAAAATATCAGATAAAGATACACCTTCTTCAAGTTCACGAAGTATTTTATCCTCATTATTTTTAATCTGCATTGACTTTTTGATCACATTATCCAAAAGTACTTCAGCCACCACCACTACTCCACAGTCATCACCAAAGATCCAGTCTCCAGTTTTAACTTTAACCCCTCCACAATCTAGGGGAATGTTAATTTTCCCCTCGGCCCGTGGTGTTCCAGCATGGGGGACTACAGAACTTGAAAAAACAGGGTAATTCAGTTCTCGGACTGCAGATACATCCCGCATTGCACCATAGATCACCGTGGCTTGAATACCTTTTTTCTGGGCGTATTTACTAAATAATTCACCCCATACTCCAATTTTATCCCCGTCACAACATATAAAAACTATTTCGCCCTTTTTGGCAGTTTCAATAGCTTTTAATGAAGTTCCCCAATCGTCCTGTTGGGTTTTAACCGTGACTACCCTACCACTTATCTTTAGATCATCCTTGATAGGTTTTACACCGGGAATAACTCCGTACTCCCCAGTCAAATTTTTTAGGGAATCTGAAATCTGAGACGTGCTTACTCCTAGGTTTTCCAGGCTAAAATCATTGTGTTTTCCTTTTTTTGGGGATGAAAATTGTCCTAATAAAAAATCAGCGGAAATTTCCATTTTATTACCCATAAAATCAGTCCTGAGGGGTGGTTACTTCTTCAACCATGGTCCTACCAGCCACAACTTCGTCAACACTGTGTATGGAACCACCGTACTGTTCAATGGCCTTACTTATTTCCTCAAAGTCCAGGTCGTTACCCTGCATGGTGACCTTTATGTTTTCAGTCTCCTTATCAATTTCCATGAGAGTAACGTTAACACCTTCCACACCACTTACTTCGCTTATAAACTTGGCAAAATAGGGTAATGTTGGTTCATGGGGTTTTAATACATCTAGCACGATTCTAATGAGACCTTTTGCCAATTTAGGCCCTCCAATTGTCTGTAATCAATGTTTTCATTTTAAATTCTATGTGTAATTCCATGTATAAATTCTTTATTGGGAATATTATAAAACTTTATGCACAAATACACCCCAAAATTCACATGAGAAAATTAAACATGCTATTAAAGTTTTAAAGAACTTTAAATTAATAAAACAATCGTTGTTAAGCACAGGGAGTCCTATAATCCTATTTAAACAATTTTAGTGGGAAAGAAGTATTGTTGATTACTTCAATTTTATATAGGAGATGGTTTATATTATTCTGTAGATACTTATTAGCACCATCAAAAGGGCTTTAACATGAGTTTTATAAAGTTGTCCAATTTAATCGAAGAGCTTAAGATCATTGGGGAACAGGGAATACCAGTTCTAATTGAAGGTCAAAAAGATGAAAGGGCCTTGAGAGAACTAGGGGTCAACGGTAATTTCATAAAAGTTTCCGGTTCAGGACTTAAACTCTTTGAGATAGCGGAGATAGCAGCTCAATCATCATCAAGAGTAGTTATATTAACTGACTTTGATCGAAAAGGCAATCAACTTGCCAAAAGATTATCAGAGGATATTCAAAGCCTCGGTTCTCATCCGGACCTCCGATTAAGGAGAACCATAATGGGTATAACCCGTCGTTTTATTAAGGATATCGAGAGCCTCCCTCGGCATATGGAACAACTGGAACTTGAAGAAAACCCATCTGGTGGGCAATGGTATTACTATCACTAGTAGTATTATCCAGATACTGATACTTCAGGCTGCATGACTACGCCTCATTATCAGCAGTATCTATACATTGATGGAGGCCCAAAAAATGGGAAAAGAAGAAATCAGTACAACTAAATATCTTATTCACGCTCAAATAAATGCTAACGGAATTGTGGAGAAACCAGATGTGGTTGGTGCCATATTCGGACAAACAGAAGGACTTTTAAGTAATGATTTGGATTTAAGGGAACTACAAAAAACCGGCAGAATCGGCAGGATCAAAGTGAATATCAACTCAAAAGCAGGCCGATCCAAAGGGGAAATAGTTATTCCCTCCAGTCTCGACCGGGTGGAAACCGCCATCCTGGCTGCATCCCTGGAAACCATAAACCGGGTAGGTCCCTGCGAAGCCTACATACAGGTTAACAAAGTGGAAGATGTAAGGGCAGTTAAAAGAAGGAAAGTAGTGGACCGTGCCAAAGAGCTCTATAAGGGGATGATGGAAGAAGTCACCCCGGAAAGCCTCAAAATGATTGAAGAGGTTAAAGAAGCCATGCGTATCCACGAAATCACTGATTTCGGTCATGATAAACTTCCTGCAGGACCCAATGTAGCATCATCCGACGCAATCCTGGTGGTGGAAGGCCGTGCCGATGTTTTAAACCTACTCCGCTACGGTGTGAAGAATGCCATAGCAGTGGAGGGAGTCAGCGTACCCAAAACCGTGGCCGAACTCACCAAGAAAAAAACCGTAACTGCCTTCTTAGATGGAGACCGGGGCGGTGACTTAATTCTCAAGGAACTTCTCCAGGTAGGGGAACTGGACTATGTAACCCGTGCCCCTCGCGGTAAAGAAGTGGAAGATCTCACCAAAGATGAAGTAATGGTAGCTTTACGGGATAAAATACCGGTAGAACAGATATATCATGACCTGGGAATAAAACTGGATAAACCAGAAAAGAAACCAGCAGACAAAACCCCTGATAAAATCAAATTACTCAAAGGAATACTCAAAGATGTGGAAGGCTCAGGGAACGCAGAAATCCTGGATGATGCTTTAAACATCCTCAAAGAAGTGAAAGTAGAATCCCTCTACGATGAAATAAAAGGTTTACAGAATGAGGGTGCCTACGCTGTGGTTTTTGATGGAGTGGTAAGTCAGAGACTGGTTGACATCGCCAAGGAAAAAGGATTAAAACAGATTGTGGCAGTACGAATGAGTGAAGTTGTTAAAAAACCAAGTCCACTGAAGATCATTACCCGATAGAATATTTGGGATGAATAGTGATAATTTACTCTTTCGAGCAATCTAAACTTACTAGATTACCGATGATAGTTGCAGTGGCCTGTAACTATCAAAACATTTTATTTTCATTTATTATACAATTTTTTTAATTTATCCACCAGGATTTCATACAAAACCCTAAAATAGGGGGTAAAAAATTTTTGAGGTGTTATTATGTATATTAACATGAAAAATGAATCTTTAAGAGATTTCCAGAGTACTGCTGATATTCAAATACCTCAAGATCCGCTTGAAAGGGTTATTGGGCATGATGATATTATAAAATTTGTTAAAATAGCTGCTAAACAGCGTAGAAATCTCCTTTTGGTTGGACCTCCTGGGATAGGAAAATCTCTCATAGCTAAAGCCATCTCAGTACACCTAACTAAACCACAAGAAGAAATCACGGTTGTTCAAAATCCAGAAAGACCAGAACGGCCCTTTGTAGAAATTAAAACCCGTAAAGAAATAGAAAGTGAAATCAAAGAGTTAAGGAGAGCTGAGGGGGAATTGGTCAGTCCCCAGGATGTTCCAGAATTGGTGGCAGAACGACTTGGATTCCGCTGCCCGAACTGTGAAAGCTACACCAGCGCCTATCAAAGTATCTGCCCTCAATGTGGGGCAGACAAATATTCCCATATTAACGCCCGTCGGAAAAACCTGGGGGATCTTTTGGGAATGTTTGAGATGAACAGTGGTCCAGTGAGCATTCCCCAGGACAGGGTTACCACCACCCGCATGAATCAGGGTAGGGAAGAGGTGGTGATTTACCAGCGATCAGATGGGGATAAAATTAAAATACTGGACCAGCACGCCCTGGAAAAGAGAAGGGAAATGGTTGAGGAAAAACCCAAAAACATAATTGTCCCCCTGGAAAGAAAAAGTTTCATCCAGGCAACCGGGGCCAGTGAAACAGAATTACTGGGTGATGTCCGCCATGATCCATATGGAGGACATCCTGATCTTGGAACACAGCCATACGAACGGGTTGTTCCCGGTGCAGTTCATGAGGCACATGAAGGAGTGCTTTTCATTGATGAAATAGTTCATATAGCATCTCTGCAGCGTTATATCTTGAGTGCCATGCAGGATAAGGTGTTTCCCATTGTGGGCCGAAACCCCCAAAGCGCAGGAAGTTCAGTGAAAGTGGAAGATGTTCCCTGTGATTTCATCTTCGTAGCGGCCTGCAACATCCGGGATATACAGTACATATTACCTCCGTTACGCTCCCGTATCCAGGGAGAAGGGTATGAAATACTAATGCGCACCACTATGCCGGATAACATGGAAAACCAGGCTAAAATGGCACAGTTCGTGGCCCAGGAGATTGAACTGGATGGGAAAATACCCCATGCCACCAGGAGTGCAGTTGAAATAATTGTGGAAGAGGCCCGGAGAAGAGCACGTGTTATAGATGACCAGAGTGATGCCCTGACTTTAAGACTTCGTGATCTGGGTGGTCTAGTGCGAATGGCCGGTGATATGGCAGTTATGGATGGAAGTTCTTTAATTGGAGATAAACACATAAAATTCGCTGTTAAAAATGCCATATCCATTGAGGACCAAATTCTGGAACGTTACCAATCCTTTGAACAGGCCATGGATCGTGATCTTTCCAGTTCACAGAAAATGCATTCTGTTGGAAAAGGCACACCCAACGACCATGTGGACCGTAGCTACCTTTAAAGACCCATTATTCTTTGGGTTTATTTTTTTTGTTTTTAATTTGAAGTTGTACTATTAATCCAATATTAATTTGGAAAATGAAAAGATTTAATTATTTCAAGTGGGATACTGTTATAAAGATAGCTTGTATTTTAGTTTAACCAATAAAAAAATTTATTATTGATACTATGAACCATTATTCCAACGGAAACTGGAAATCATCACAGGGGGATCCCACCCAAATCAAAAGATTCATGGGAACTGCTTCTGAATACCCTCAGGAAAAGAACTTTTTAGAAGCCTTTGACCTTCCGGAAATGATGGAAGACTATCTATTTGAACTGGAAATACGTAACTACTCACGTAACACTATTAAAACATACAGATCCATCATCAACAATTTCTACAAGTTCCTAAGGGGCGAAAAGGAATTATATGATGAAAGGCAGGTTTTAAGGGGTTTTAAACGTTACATACGTTATCTGAAGCGAGAGAAAAATGTTTCACAGAATTATATTTACCTGGTTACGGTGGTGGTCAAGAAATTCTTTGAGTTCGGTGGGATACACATCCTGGAGGAGGTTAAGACTCCTAAAAGAACCAAATCTCTTCCTAAATCCCTTAATGAGGAGGAGGTTAAAAGTCTAATTAACGCTCTGGATACTCATGATCCTTTGGATTCAGCATCTATTACATCAGAATCTCTAAAAATTAGGAATAAGCTATTATTAGCCTTGTTATACTCTTCAGGTCTGCGCGTGTCGGAGCTGGTGACTATTCAAACTAACCATGTGGATTTGGATGAGAGAACCATCCGGATCAGGGGAAAAGGTGAAAAAGACAGAATAGTTCTTTTTGATGACGCCACCAAATTAATGATTGAGGATTTCCTGGAAAAAAGAACCTGTGAGAGTGAATACCTTTTTGTGAATCGTTCTGGAAATCATCTCACACCCCGCTATGTGCAGATGATGATAAAGGATTATGCACGGGTAGCAGGTATTAAAAAGAAAGTAACTCCTCATATATTACGGCATTCATTTGCCACACACCTATTAAAAAATGGTGTGGATATCAGGGCAATTCAACAGCTTTTAGGGCACTCTAACTTGTCTACAACTCAAATATATACTAGTGTGGATATGGAGACGCTTAAAAATGTCTATGACCGTGCTAAATTGCGTTGAATATTTATCATCTCAACATTTCATATTATTCTTTTAAAGATTCGTAATGGATTTACTGATTTTCCTGAAATTCAATCTTAATAAATGGTGATGATCTTAATTAATAGATGTTATTTAATAACTTTTAATACTATTTTAATAATATTCAATGGTACATACTGGAATAGGTTAGCTTGGATGGTAAATTTATTCTATTTGTATCCCTCAGATCAATTTTTGATATTAATTCTATTTTCTATTCTTTTTTCTTGGAGAATTTTCGAAAAAATTTTGGAAAAATATTTAATCAATAAAATCGATAAACGATATTGGAATAAGATATTGATATTAGATATCGAATATCGATATTAATGGATAGATGTACTAATGGGTAAATCAGTACCAAAGAGGTATAAAATGACATTAAATCGAAAATTCTTCCTGGGTTTTATCCGGATACACATACTATACCATGCCAGTAAAGAAGAGATATACGGGGTTCAAATGATACAGGAACTTAAAAATCACGGTTATGATGTTAGTCCTGGAACAATGTATCCTATTCTGCACTCACTGGAGGGTGAAGGTTTTTTAAAATGTAGAAAAGTAAATGTGCAGGGTAAAATCAGGAAATATTATAAAATAACATCCAAAGGACAGAAAATCCTCAAGGAATCCCGTCAGAAAACAGTTGAACTCATCAATGAAGTTATGAAATAAAAAAAATTGAATTGTCATGAAGATATTTTAGGGCGAAAATGTTTAGGAATGAAATCCAACTAAGTTTAATCTGGAGATCCAACTATGTTAATCTGGAGTTTTAACTAAGTTAATCTGGAAAATATGGGGTAAATCTATGTTAAACATCAAATTTAAGCTATCTAAAGACATGGTGAAGGATAATGCACTTAAATTTATAGTTCTCCTGGGCTTTGTAAGCTTACTGGGGGATATGACCTATGAAGGTGCTAGAAGCATTACCGGGCCATACTTGTCTTTACTGGGGGCCAGTGCCGCTGCGGTAGGTTTTGTATCCGGGTTTGGTGAACTAGTGGGTTATTCTCTCCGGTTTGCTTCTGGTTATCTGGCAGATAAAAGCAGGCAATACTGGGCCCTGACCATAATTGGCTATGCTGTGAATCTCCTGGCAGTGCCTCTTCTTGCTCTTGCCGGGAACTGGCCAATGGCAGCCCTACTATTGATCGCTGAAAGAATGGGTAAGGCTATCAGAACTCCTCCCCGGGATGTGATGTTATCCCATGCCACCTCACAGGTGGGTCGTGGTTGGGGATTTGGCCTGCACGAGGCCATGGATCAAATTGGAGCAATATTGGGGCCCCTGATAGTTGCGATTATCTTATATGTCTATGGTAATTACCAGACTGGTTTTGCATTTCTCCTATTACCAGCAATTCTAGCATTAGCTGTCCTGGTTACCTCTAAATTCCTCTACCCCCATCCACATGACTTGGAAGTTCAAGTACCAAAACTAAAAACCAAGGGTTTAATGAAGGTTTACTGGATATACATCGTTGCGGTGGTTTTTATTGCCCTAGGATTTGCTGATTTTCCACTGGTGGCCTACCACTTCCAGAAGGTTCAACTGGTTGCCCCGGTGATGATCCCCATTTTCTACTCGGTAGCAATGGGTGTGGATGCCCTGGCAGCCCTTCTGTTCGGAAGATTATTTGATAAGATGGGGATGTGGGCCCTGATAATGGCAGTTATGTGTTCTGCTTTTTTTGCACCCATGGTATTCTGGGGTGACTTTAACTTGGCGTTACTGGGGATGGCACTATGGGGCGTGGGTATGGGGGCTCAAGAATCCATAATGAGAGCCGCAGTGGCTGAAATGTCCCCAGTTAAGGTAAGAGGTTCAGCATATGGGGTTTTCAGTATTATCTATGGTTTTTCATGGTTTGCAGGCAGTTTCATCCTTGGCCTACTATATGATTTTTCATTCACTGCCATGGTGATGTTTTCACTGGGCGCACAGCTTTTATCGGTGATGCCCCTATTTGTAATCCGGAATTATCGTCCTTAGAATGATATTGACACTGTCAAAAACTTGGGGGTTTTTGAAATTTGTGTTTTGATAAACAATTTGGTTATCCTTGTTTAAACTCATTATTTCCTGAAATAAAAAACTAAAAACTTTTATAATAAGGGGAGCATAGTATTTTCTATGCTAAACAGAAAAATACTTGCTCCAATTGATAGTTTGTTTGATCAGAGTTATAAACTTTCCTATTTTTGTGAAGATTTATCGAAATATGAGGAAAATCATTTAAAATCGATTGAAAGAGATGATAATGTATTTAATTCGTTGAATACTTGGTATAAAAAGGATATTTTTCATATTGAGGTGCTGGTTTCTTTTTGTCCGGAGTGTTTCAGTAAATCTGTGATTAAAAATGGAGTTAAAGAAAGAAAACTTTATTTTTATGATGAAGGAGTTGTTAACGCTGAAATTCAAATGTACAAGTGTAAAAAATGTGGTAAAAAGTTTAAAACAGATATATCAGACATTGTAGATGATAATAGTAACTTTTCAAATGAATTCAAAGAAAAATGCGTTGAATTAGCTGGTTTATTCTTGGGATCAATCCGTAAAATTGCTTATAAAATTAAAAAAGACACGGGGATCAGTGTTTCAAGGCAAACAATTGAAAACTGGATACTTGGATATGAAATCCCTAAAAAAGAAGTAAAAAATCTTTATAGTGGTTATTACATTTTTGACGTGGAGTGGATTAAGCTTAACGGCTTTTGGAATTACCGTTTCGCTTTATTCGACAGTAAACAGAATATTATCGTTGCTGATGAAATATACTCCAAAGAGAATTCCACGAACATACAAAAGTTTTTAGAGGAATCCACCAGAAATCAAAAGAAAATAGCAATAACAAGCGATTTAGATGAAAAATATAAACCCATAATTGAAGGATTAGAGTTTACGCATCAGTGGTGTTTATTTCATGTGTTTAAAAACATAAATAAGAAAATAAAAGAATACATAAGAGATAATGAATTGTCTGATGATGAATTAGAGAATATAAGGCAAGAAAAACTAGAAATATTCAGTTTATTTAACAGTAAATCATTTAAAGAAGCTAGAACTCGAATGGATGAAATATTAAATCAAATAAAAGATTATTCAAAGGTTATTCAATCAATTATCATGGATTCGTTAATGCCTTACTTCAAAACATACTTTTCGTACCTTTTAGATGAAAATATTGAACGAACTTCAAATAAATTGGAAAACCAATTCCAAAAAACCTTTCCTAAAAGTATTAAAAGAATAATGAAGATTAAAAAAGGTGGGTGTTGACCCTTCAAAATACTGAAGTTTTATATAGTAGTTAGGACCATATTTATACTTAAGGGGATGTGTTTTTATGGGTGTTCGTGGTCCTAAACCTGGTTTTGTGGATGTGGCTTGTCCTAACAAGAGCTGTGCAGATTACGGGAAAACTGAAAACGGTAATATTGTGGGTAATGGAACCTACCAGACAAAAAATGGTCCTGTTCACAAATTTATTTGTCGAACATGCTCTAAAAGTTTCACTTCACATTCAAATACAATATTACACGATTTAAGAACAAATGAAGAGACAGTTTTTTTGGCTTTGAAAATGATTTTAAAAGGCATGAGTTTACGGAGCACAGCAGAAGTTTTAGGTGTTAAACTGGATACTGTGCGCAGATGGCTGCGCATAGCTTCTGAACACAGCGAAGAAATAAACAAAGTCCTTATGAAAGACATAAAAGTTGATAAAGTGGAGTTAGATGAGTTGTGGACTTTTGTTAAAAAAAAACAGTTCCGAGAATGGAGCATGAATCAGAAGATGAAAGATGGATCTGGTTAAGCTTCGCACCTGAACACAGACTAATCCTAGCAGCCTACGCAGGTGCCATGACTCAAGATGCGGCTGATGAGATTGTTAAACAAACATGTGATCGAATAAACGAAGAGGAATTACCTTTATTTGTCACCGACGGAAGAAAATACTACGCACAAGCACTATTGGACAGATACAGCTATACAAAGGAGTTTTCAAGGACCGATAAACGAGGACGTCCACGAAAACCGAAACAAATGCCATTGCCTGAGTTAAAATATGCTCAAGTAGTGAAGGAGCGAGAGGGAAGTAAAGTGGTTAATATTGAAAAACGCATTATATATGGTATGGAAGAAGATATTGACTTTAGTTTCATCTCTACTTCTTACATAGAACGAGAAAATTTGACTTTAAGACAAGATAACAACAGATTAACAAGAAAAACATTAGGATATTCCAAAAAAGACGAATGGCTCCAACACCACGCCACACTACAAATGACAGACCATAACTTCGTACGAACACACGATTCCCTGAAAAAACCTTGCAAAACACATTTAAATGGTAAATTGTGGAGAAAATATCAAAAAAGAACACCTATGATGTCCGTAGGAATCACAGACCATATCTGGACCCTGGAAGAATTACTAACATTCCCATACCACAAAAACATCAACACATAAAAGGGTCAACACCAAAAGGTGCAATGTCGCGAATAAATATCAGAATAGAAATCCTAAACCAGATAAAGGTTTTTGACTCTTAACCCCCAAGTTTTTGACAGAGCCATGATATTGGTTTTTTATAATAATATAAAGATTAAATTATATATCTAATAAGAGATTACAGTTCAGATTATCAAAATAATCCAAACAGCGGATAACCAGTCTATAAATTAGTATGAGATGGTAAAGAATTAATCGTGGATAGGGGGTGCTTTTTTGTCTTTGAGAAAATTCTCACGACCATACCTGGTTTCAAGTAGATGCATTGAATTTGAGGCTTGCCGTTACAACGGCCTTATTATAAGAAGTAGTATGGTGGAAAAGCTTAAAAAGCACGCTGACTTCGCCCCAGTATGTCCAGAGGTGGAAATTGGGCTGGGAATACCCCGAAAACCTATTCACCTGGAAAAGGACCATGAACAGATAGAACTGGTTCAACCAGCCACTGGATACAATTGCACAGATAAAATGTTAGAATTTTCAGATTCATTTTTAAAGTCCCTTGAGGGTGTTGATGGTTTTATATTGAAAAATAAATCCCCATCATGTGGAGTAAAGGCAGTTAAAGTATATCCTAAAGGTGGAATGTCAAGACCCTGGACAGATGGGATTGGATTATTCGCTGCAGCAGTTTTTAGATGCTACCCACTCACCCCAGTGGAGGATGAGGGACGGTTGCGTAATTATCACCTTCGGGAAAATTTCCTCACCCGTATTTACACCCTGGCAGATTTCAGGCAGAATGTCTCCAATGGTGATTTTAGTAATATACTCGATTTTCACCGTAAAAATAAGCTCTTATTTTCATCATTCAGTCAAATACACTCCCAGAAACTGGGAAGATTGGTATCCAACTCAAAAAAAATACCATTTCCGGAATTGGTTCAAAAATATGGGACTGTTATGAAAGAGATGCTTAAGAATGATCCCCTGCCTCCGGCTAATATTAATGTATTGATGCATGCATTTGGTCATTTTTCCAGGGATCTCACCCCTCCTGAGAAATCATTCTTCCTGGATTCTCTGGAAAAATATCGCCAGGGAAGAGTTCCCCTTCTGGTGAACCAAAACTTACTTAAATCATGGATTATCCGTTTTAACAATGAATATTTGATGGATCAAACTTTTTTCGAACCTTACCCTGAGGAGTTAATGGAAATAACATTCATTTAATCAACTAGTCCTTCAATTTAATCAAAAATTCCCATATATTCAAAAATTACATTGTAAATCACTCAACACTAAACAAGATCCTAATTAAGTGATTTACCGGGATGATAATGGGATTAGATGAGTCCATTAACAGCAGGGTGAATTAATGATCAATCAAGGGGATGAAATATGATCCATACTGAACGTATAAAAAAACTAAACCAGAAACCGTTGAAGGAGGGTGATTATGTTTTATACTGGATGCAGGCTTCTCCCCGGGCACACTGTAACCATGCACTGGAATACGGTATAAAAAAGGCCAACCGCCTTAAAAAACCTTTAGTAGTATTTTTTGGGATAACTAAACAATTTCCGGAGGCCAATAACCGGCATTACACTTTTCTTCTCCAGGGACTTCAGCATGTTCAAAATTCACTGGATAAAAGGGGAATAAAAATGGCTATTCAGATAGTCTCCCCACCGAAAGGTGCAATTGAACTGGCCGAAAATGCTTCAGTGGTGGTTGTGGATAAAGGCTACCTTACTATACAACGTGAATGGGTCAAAAAAGCCATAGATTGGTTAAAATGTTCGTTAATACAGGTGGAAACCAATGTGGTAGTTCCCGTGGAAACTGCATCAGCCAAGGAAGAGTATTCTGCTGCCACTTTCCGCAGAAAGATCAATAAAAAACTGGATGAATTTTTAGTACCCCTTAAAATGGAAAAACTAATTACACATTCTAGTGATATTAACATGGATTCGTATTCATTTGATGATTTACATTCCATTATTTCTCAGTTAGGATTAAAATCTAAAGTGGCCCCTGTTAGTAAATACAAGGGTGGGACTTTGAATGCCATTAAACTACTGGGTACTTTCATTAAACATAAGCTGGATCATTTTCCAGATAGAAATGATCCCAGTACCGACTATCTATCCCATATGAGTCCCTACCTCCACTTCGGCCAAGTATCCCCGTTACATATAGCACTGGAAATTTTGAAAACTAAAAGTCCGGGTAAATCCACCTACCTGGAAGAACTCATCGTCCGCAGAGAATTGGCTGTGAATTTCGTTTATCATAACCCTGAATATGATAATTTGAAATGTCTCCCTGATTGGGCTTACAAAACACTTAGTAAACATCAGAACGATAAACGGGAATATACTTATTCCTTTAAAGAATTTGAAAATGCAGGAACCCATGATCCATACTGGAATGCAGCTCAACTGGAAATGGTCCATACTGGTAAGATGCATGGATACATGCGCATGTACTGGGGTAAAAAAATCCTGGAATGGACTCACGATCCCGAAGAAGCCTACCAAATAGCTCTTAAACTTAACAACAAGTATGAATTAGATGGCCGTGACCCCAATGCTTATGCAGGAGTAGCCTGGTGTTTTGGTAAACATGATCGGGCCTGGAAAGAGCGGGAGATATTTGGGAAGGTACGCTACATGAATGACCGAGGTTTACGCCGAAAATTTAAAATAGATAGTTATGTAGGTGCAGTGAATAACTTGGTAAGTTAAATGGTGGGTTAATTTTATCCATTTAATGTTTTAAAGTTGTAAAAGTCCCCCTTGTTGTATTCGAAAATAATCATGAAGATAACTTTATATTACTAATTGAATCTAATAATTAAAGGAGCTTCATTGGAGCTTTACCTAACTTTCTGAAGATTTTTTAAAATATTAGTATGTGCAGATAAGAACTAAGCAATATCTGCCCTATGAATGTTTAAGTACTTACATATCTCAAAATTCATACATAAAGAGTGATAAAAATGGAAATCAGCATTGATAATTATTTCAGGAAGAGGTATTCGCTTTTCGCATGGCGTTCGAATACTTCTCTGGTAAACAAAGTGATAATGGCTTTTTTCATGGCCTGCATCACTGGAATAATGGCTCAAGTGATAATACCTCTTCCCTGGACTCCTGTCCCAATAACTGCCCAAACTTTCGCCGTTTTAATGGCAGGAGTAGTATTGGGTCGTTGGTGGGGTGGAATTAGTCAGGTAATGTATTTGGCAGTGGGACTACTGGGAGTGCCCTGGTTTGCAGGACTCACTGGTGGTTACGAGATCCTTTTAGGTGCCACTGGAGGGTATTTCCTGGGTTTCATTTTAACCGCATTTGTGATGGGTTACGTCACTGATAATTATGTCCAGTCTCGAAACTTCCGTCCCATGCTGGGTTTGACGTTTTTGGTGAACTTCACCCTTATCTACATACCCGGTCTTTTGGGATTGGGATTGTGGATGTACCTGGTCAAAGGGACCTTCCCCACCTTCTTAACCCTGATAAGTATGGGTCTTCTACCATTCATTCTTGGAGACCTGGTAAAGATAGGTGGTGCAGCAGCACTTACCAAGGTTATAACTCCTAAAGAA
Organism: Methanobacterium subterraneum; assembly: GCF_002813695.1. Lineage (NCBI taxonomy): Archaea > Methanobacteriati > Methanobacteriota > Methanobacteria > Methanobacteriales > Methanobacteriaceae > Methanobacterium > Methanobacterium subterraneum. The sequence goes on from NZ_CP017768.1 coordinate 2,515,093, forward strand.
AAATATTAAACCCTAAAACAGATTTTAAACAATTAATAAAGTCTATATGGATTTTTTCCTATGTTGATAGATCAGAAGGAGGATGGTTCTGAACCAATAAAGATCAGAGCCCACCATATCCTTTGCATGCAAGGATTCCAGGGACTTGGTTACAGTGAAGAATTCATCATCAACATGGCCCGGATTACTGAAAAAATCCAGAAAAACCCCTCTTTTTTTATTAAAGTTATTACTGAAGCAGATTCTATTTGTAAACACTGCCCTCATCTTCAAAAGGATGTGTGTAATATGGGAACCGACTCAGGGGAAGGTATTAGGGCTATGGATATATCCGTACTGAAAGAATTAGATATGGAGTCAGGATCTTTAATTTCATCCGCCCAACTCACTATTTTTACCGATAATCTCTCTCCAAAGATAGTTAAAACTATTTGTGGAAAATGTCGTTGGCAGAAGGATTGCCTCTACTTTCTGGAAAAATGTTTAATTTACTATTAATGTTTCATTAAGGAAAATCAATTGAACATAATATGCTTCCTAAAACCACAATGGGCTCCTAATTATGCTTCCTAAAAACTCTAATAGGCTTTTTAGATAATAGTTTCCTAAAACCATACTATACTCCCTGTAATATAATAGGGGCTTAAACATAATGGGGTTTTTAAATATTACTATTTCCCTATGTAGTAAGGAATTGTATAAATATTAAAGAAGAAGGGATAAAC